>JASHYE010000126.1 GCA_030043155.1 Candidatus Acidiferrales bacterium
GCGCTGCGGACGCTCGGCGTTCCGACGGAATTCATTGTTTATCCGAATGAGTTCCATGGCATCCAGCGGCCCAGTTTCCAGCGCGACCGCTATGAACGCTATCTCGCCTGGTATGCGAAATATCTGAAAGGCGAGAGCAGTTCGGGAACATCTGTCGCCGGAAAATAGACGCGAAAATATTTGTCGGCACTTACTTACGCCGCAGTTTATGCGGTCTGCGCACGGTTCGCGCTCTGACAGCGGCGGGAGGAAACCAGAATGAGACAAACGTTTCTGCGGCGGCTCGCTTGGGCGGCGGGGCTTTCCTTTACACTGGCGTTGGCATCGGCGCTCGTGGGAATCCCGGCGGATGCGCAGGCGGGCCCTTCGCCGGAGTCTCAGAAGCTGGATGTTTCCGTGGGGCGCTGGGTGTTTCATGGAACATCGAAAACGAAAACCGGAAAGACGCAGCCGTTCACGTGGAACGAAAACTGTGCGTGGTCGCCGAATCGCTTGTACCTGGAGTGCACGTTCAGCAATGTTTGGGCAGGACACGCGGTCGAATCGCTCGTAGTCGACACGTACAACACGACGGATCACAGCTACTGGCATTACGAGTTCTACTCAGGCGGCGAAAAAGGCAATCATCCGTTTGTTTCGCGCATGGACGTGAACGGGAATACATGGATCGAATATGGACAGCAGGCGGTTCCGGGGAAGACAACGGGCGAGCGAATCGTTTATCACTGGGATCCGCCGAATCGCGTTTCGGTCGCCATCGAAACGTCAAAGGATGGAGTGCACTGGTCGGCTGTGGATCAGGGCGAAGGCGTAAAGCAGTAATAATTTGCAGGTGATGGCGAATCGGTCGGACCAGCTCCGATGTGTTGGAGTTGACACGCACTGAATTTCTGGAAGGTTCGGCGCTGCTACACCTTTTGTGATTTGCTTTCGGCACTTCCACTATTGAATCTGTGAAACGCTCAGGCTGTGGCGCTCGCGTACCGCTTTATACTGTCCACGACTGCGTGTTATCATCGCAGAAACAGCGGTGAGCGTAGCTCAGCTGGTAGAGCATCGGTCTGTGGCACCGAGGGTCGTGGGTTCAAATCCCATCGCTCACCCCACTTCGACGGAAACCTCATCACAACAAATGGTGTATTGAGACGGATTGCGCAATTCGGGATCATGCTCGATGAGGCTTGCAGGCGCATTAACCTGAAGTGTCGAGAAGATTGGGCAAACATGGCCGCAGCGTGTGTCCCCGAAGGCAGAAACGGGCGAACTGCGTAATGACTTGCTCGGCGGCGACGCAGCGTTGCAAGCTTAAGGCAACATTCCGCGGCACAAGTCAGTTTGTGCGATACTTGCTGACGTTTCGTGGAATTTTTTTCGAAGAAGCAATCAAGGGACGGAGATGAATCAGGGAAAATCCGATCGCGCAGATGGACAAGGCACGCGGGCAGTTTGGTCAGGAGAGCGCGGCGAGCGCTGGCAAGGCGCGACGCAGGTTCCCGTGGCGCTCAGCGTGTCGTTTGGCTACAAGACGGTCGAGGAGTGGCTCGAAGCGGCTCTTGGCAAAAAGCCGGGCCATATCTACAGCAGAAACACGAATCCCACGGTTGCGGCGTTTGAGGAAAAAATACGTGATCTCGAAGAGGCTGAGGCAGCGACGAGCTTCTCGAGCGGCATGGCCGCTATCAGCAACACGCTATTTGCGCTCCTCTCTCCCGGAGATCGCGTAGTCTCGATCAAAGATACATATGGCGGAACAAACAAGATTTTTCTGGAATTTCTGCCGAGATTTCAAATTCAAGTTTCGTTGTGCGATACGACCGATCATTCCGCGATTGAAACGGCCATTGCGCAAGGATGCAGGCTCGTTTATCTGGAAAGCCCGACGAATCCGACGATCAAAATTGTTGACATCGCGCGAGTGGCCGAGGCGGCACGAAGGCAAGGTGCGCTGGTTGTTGTCGACAATACGTTTGCGACTCCGATTAATCAGCAGCCGCTGCGACTGGGGGCGGATTTGGTGATTCATAGCGCGACGAAATTTCTGGGAGGGCACGCGGATGCGCTGGGCGGAACGGTTTGCGGAAGGAAAGACTTAGTAGATCGAATCTTTCACTTTCGAGAGATCAATGGCGCGTGCCTCGACCCGATGTCGGCGTATCTTCTGCTGCGCGGGATGAAGACGCTGCATCTTCGCGTGCGTCAGCAGAACGAAAACGCGATGCGAATTGCAGAATTTCTCGCGTCGCACAGCACGGTGGAGAAGGTTTTCTATCCGGGATTAAGCTCGCACGAGAATCATGACATCGCGCAACGGCAGATGTCCGGCTTTGGCGGTGTTCTCAGCTTTGCGCTGCATGGCGGATTTGAGGCGGTGAAAAAATTTCTCCCTCGGTTGCGCTACGCGCACTTGGCCGCAAACCTCGGCGCAGTAGAAACTGTCGCAGGTCCGCCGGCGACGACAAGTCACGTTGAATCGACGGCGGCGGAGCGCGCAGCAAGCGGAATACCGGAGGCTTTGATCCGATACTCCGCCGGAATTGAAGACGCGGATGATTTGATTACAGATCTACGTGAGGCGCTCGAAGCCTGAGAGCAAAATAAGATCTGTGCTGCAATTTTGGCCTGCGCTAGCCCGCATGCTGGCTGGCAGCCTGAGTATTCATCACCGATTCGGCAATTTCCGTTAATTTCGCGTCTGCGGCCTTTTCTTCCGTCAAAGTCTGCTCGAGCAATGGCACCACATCGGTGAAGCCGAGCGCGCGCGCAAATGCTGCGAGGGAGCCGTATGTGGCAATCTCGTAATGCTCCACATGATTGCCATTCACGATCAGCGCGGCGTCGCGAAGGGGCGAATTGTCGATGTGAGATACAGAGTCTTTTGCAGCGCTCATCATTTTGTCGAGAATGTCGTTTCCTCTGGTGTTCGGCTCCATGCCCGCAGCGGCAAAGACGCGATCCAGGCGCGTGACGTGAGTTCGGGTTTCCTCCAAATGCTGCTGGAGGGCTGAGCGCAATTGCTGTGAGCTGGCGCTCTCAATCATTTCAGGCAATCCCTTTTTGACGAGCTTTTGCTCGCAGTCGTATGCGTAGCAAAGCTCGATTCCAAAAAGATCGCGAAGAGATTTAACCTTCATTGTGCACTCCTTTCAGTATTGAAATCCGGTGAAAAGCGGAAGAGGCCGCTGACTTCCTGAAGCTCCGGCAAATTTCATCCACACCGGAGGAGAATCGGTTTCCACCTTCGTTTCTATTAAGGCACAAGTTGGAGCTGAATGGCGCTGCCGGAATTGCTGTATTTTTCGGGCGCAGTTGCTCTAGGACGGATAGACGGGCTCGGCGGAAGTCGACATCCTTATCTTTCCTACGATTCTGCAACTACAGGATTAGCTGGGCGCGTAGTCGAACTTGAGGCGCGATTTGTGTTCTAATTCTTGGTGACGTGGACCGAACAAGCGGGTTCGATCAAGCGGCTCGTGATTTTGATGGCCGGACCAGGCGCGCTAAGCGTTTGAACATTGCGCTCGGCGTCGCTGCTGCGTGCTTGTCCGCGCTGTCTCCATCACGCGCACTTTCTCAGCAAAACAGCACTTCACCCACCACCGTAACGATCGATGCCAATGCGCCGACAACGCCGTTTCCGCATTTTTGGGAGCAGATGTTTGGCTCCGGGCGCGCGACGCTTTCACTGCGCGACAGCTACCGCCAGGATTTGCGCGCCGTGAAGGCCATCACGGAATTTCAATATGTGCGCTTCCACGGAATTTTCGATGATGATGTGGGGCTCTACGATGAGAAAAACGGCGAGCCAGTCTACAACTTCTCGTACGTGGACCAAATTTACGATGGCCTGCTCGCCAACAGCATTCGTCCTTATGTGGAGCTGAGCTTCATGCCGCCGAAGCTGGCTGCGCGCGAAGTGCATCAGGCTTTCTGGTATCACCCGGTTGTGTCTCCTCCGAAAAGCTGGCAGCTATGGGACGATTTGATTACGAAATTCGCGCAGCATCTTGTGGCGCGCTATGGAATTGACGAAGTTTCGCAGTGGTATTTCGAAGTATGGAACGAGCCAAATATCGATTTTTGGGCCGGCGACCCAAAGCAAGCAACGTATTACGAACTCTACGACCACACCGCACGCGATTTGAAGCGCGTTAGCGACAGGATTCGCGTGGGAGGGCCGTCCACGGCGCAGGCGGCTTGGGTCAGCGGCTTCATAGCGCATGATGTCGAGGATAATGTGCCCGTGGATTTTATTTCCACGCATGTCTATGGCAACGACACGGCGCCGCACGTGTTTGGCACAAATGAGGATATTCCGCGCGCCGACATGGTTTGCCGCGCAGCGAAAAAAGTCCACGATGAGGTGGCTGCTTCTGAGCGGCCGCAACTGCCGATCATCTTCAGCGAATACAACGCGAGTTACGCCAATGAGCCGGACGTGACCGATTCGATTTTTATGGGGCCATGGCTCGCAAACACTCTGCGCGAATGCGACGGCTTGACGAAGATGATGAGCTATTGGACTTTTTCCGACGTTTTCGAAGAGCAGGGCGTAATCAAAACGCCATTCTATGGAGGGTTTGGCCTGGTCGCGGAAGGAGGCGTTCCTAAACCGGCATTCAATGCATTTCTCATGCTGCACATGCTCGGAACAGAGAGGCTGCCGGTGGATTCGGATTCGGTATTGGCCACGCGCAGCGGAAAGGACCAACTGGAAATCGCGGTATGGAATTACTCAGCGCCCGAAGTGGCTGGAACCACGAAGCAGATTACGCTGCAAATCACAGGCCTGCATGGCAAGCAGCGTAAAGTGCTTATCTATCGTCTCGACGCCGAGCATGGAAATGCGCTGGCGGCTTATGACGCAATGGGCAGACCGGCGAGTCCAACTCAGCAGCAGTACCAGCAACTCAGAGATGCGGCGAAACTGGGCGCTCCTGAAAACTTCAAGCTCAGCAAAGATCAGATCACCTTAACTCTGCCGCCAAAGGCCCTGGATTTGATTGAGGTTCGCTAGGCTGCTGCTGTTCTGGATGAAAGCCGGTTAGCGCCATTCCCGCCTGCGCTTCAGGATTTTTCATGAACGTCTCCCAAACGAAACCGCTGCGAAGGTTCTCAGCCATTAGTGCGCCAATGCCGGTGTTGATGCCGACGACTTCCAGGTTGTACCAATCCTTTAAGGGATTAAACGCGTCCTGAAAAGCATAGCGCTTCCACAGTTTTTTCCCGAACCGCCGGCGCATCGTGTGAAGCACAAGAAGCGTCTCGCGCGGAAGAAAAGGCAGGGATCCAGCGGGAGCGCAGGGTACAAGCGTGCCGTCAATTGTGCCGACTGGCGGAGGGCCGCCCCACCAGGTGTAGCCGTCAACGGAATCGGAAGCAGTCACGCCCCAAAGGCTGTCGGAAAAATCCGGAAAACGATTATGCAGAGACATGCAAAAAAGGCGATGCGCTTTCGTGGCAAGCACGGAGTTGTCGAAATAGTTCGCGTAGCGATCGCGCTTTTCGCGGAAATCAAACCACGCATGTGAATACTGATGCACAAAGAGCGGGGCGTATGAACCGATGTAGCGAAGCCCGCGATATTCGAAGATCGGACGCCACCATGCATCCCACGTATTTGCAGGAATCGCGTGAGTATGCGAGCCAATACCCAGCAAATAAATCAACATGAGCTCGCAATATGTATTCCACCGGTAAGGAAGGAATCCCTGTTCCGGGGTCCAGCCGTGCGAAAGCGTGCGGCCGCGGTCGAGCATCCAGAGCCAGTCCGCGCGATCGAAAATCTCGGCCGCCAGTGAACGAATTTGCGCGTCGGCAAAGTACTGTTTGCACATCAGAACACCGCAGAGGAGCAGGCCCGTGTCAATTGAGGAGACTTCGCAATCGAAGGCCCGCTCACCGGTATTGATATCCACGAAGTGATAAAAAAAGCCGCGTTGATTGTACATTTCCCGCGCGAGGAATTTGAGAGTGGCGCCGACGCGGCCGACGACGGCGCCTTTGGGAATGAATCCGCGCTTGTCAGCAATGCACAGAGCCGTAAGACCGAACCCCGTAGCGGCGATGCTCGCTACTGTGTAATCGTCAAATTCGCTGGGAGTGCTGCGATCTTTCACCAGGCCCGTATTCGGATTTCCCTGCTCCCAGAAATAGAGACAGCAAGCTTGCTCGTATTCATCGAGCAGTGATTCGTCATAGAGCGTTAGCTTATAAGGCGGCTCTGGAGAGGGCTCGGCAAGCTGCTGTCTTGAGGAAAGTTTTTCACTGGCCATGCCCAAAAGCGGAGACACGGCTCCGTACGCACCGAGGTGCGCAATGAATTCTCTTCGAGTCCAGTGCGGAAATCCTTTTTTTGCGCCTGCCAGCGGCTTTCCCTCCATGAATGCCCAAATGTCCAAAGTAATTCATGTGGAGACGCTTTTACAACAGGGGAACTGAACTTCTTCGGCCCGACGCAACACGTCATTCCGGCGCTCAACACGAAATTGGCGAGGCTGGATATCGGTTTTGACTTATGGCTCATAGGCTGGATAAAATCCATGCGCCATTTTGATTCGACTGCGTGTTTACGGAGAAGCGATGAAAACGATATTCAGTCTTCGAGCGGCGGCAGTATTTCTGTGCGTCATTTTGGTCTTTGGATATACGAGGCTCGTGATGGCGCAGATGCCCGAAAAGGGCGCGAAGCCGGACGAGCACGCCAATGCAGCGGAAAATTCCCAGGAAACAAAAGAGCAATCTTCTGTCACTGAGCACAGCATTCGCGTGAAGGGCGAGACGATTCCCTATAAGGCGACTGCGGGGACAATTATTTTGAAGGATGCGAAAGGCGAACCCACTGGCAGTATGTTTTACGTGGCCTACACGCGATCCGATGTGCAAGAGCTGAGCCAGCGCCCCGTGGCGTTTTTCTATAATGGAGGGCCCGGATCGGCGACGGTTTGGCTGCACATGGGAGCCTACGGACCGAAGCGCGTGGCAACTGTTGATGCTGCGCCGACGCCGCCTGCCCCCTACAAGCTTGTCGATAATGAAGACACGCTGCTCCCCGTAACGGATGAAGTTTTCATCGACGCCATGGGGACGGGCTTCAGCCACGCCATTGGCAAAGCGGAGAACAAGGACTTTTGGGGTATCGACCAGGATGTCGCAGCGTTCGGGCAGTTTATTCAGACCTACATCACAGAAAACAATCGCTGGAACTCGCCGAAATTCTTGATCGGTGAAAGCTATGGAACGTTTCGCTCGGCGGCGTTGGGCAATTATCTGCAATCGCGCGATGGGATCGATCTGAACGGGATTGTATTGATGTCGTCGGTTCTCGACCTGGGAACGATCTCTTTCTATCCCGGTGAAGACCTTGCGTACATCCTTTACGTACCCAGCTACGCTGCGACGGCCTGCTATTACAAAGTGATGAGCTGTCCCTCAGACTTGGATGGATTTCTAGAACAGGCGAGGCAATTCGCAGAAACAGACTACGCCGATGCGCTGCTTAAGGGGTCGAGGCTTAGCGACGCAGACCGCGACAGCGTGGCTAAGAAACTTTCACAGTTTACCGGCTTAAGCGAAGACTACATCCTGAAAGCAGACTTGCGCGTGAACTTGCGGCAATTCATGGAGGAACTGCAGCGGTCGAAGGGGATGACCACAGGACGCTTGGATTCCCGGTTTTCGGGCTACAGCACTGACCCGCTGGCCGAGTTCGCGTCTGGCGATCCGCAATCCGCTCAGCTGAGCGGCGCGTACACAGCGGCATTCAATCAATACATCCGTGAAGACCTCAAGTTCGGGCAGAACATGACTTACCACATGTCAGCAGATTTTGGCACGGCGACCTGGGACTGGAAGCGCATTGGACAGCGTGGATTTGGTTTCCCCGGCGCGCCTAATGTCGAGGAGGATCTTGTGAACGCGCTGGTTTCAAATCCAAATCTGAGGGTCCAAGTCGAAAATGGAATCTATGATCTTGCAACGCCATTTTTCGAAACAGAATATACGATGGACCATCTGGATCTGCCAGCGGCTTTGAGAAGCCACGTACAACTGAAATACTACGATGCCGGTCACATGATGTACGTGTCGCCTGCGGCACATGCAAAACTCACTGCGAATGTCACGGCGTTTATCGACGAAACGCTGAAGGAACAGCAGCGCTAGAGGTATGGTGGGCCCAGAGGCAGTTGGCAGGACTGAAGCTTACGTGCGGGCAGCTCGCGCGCGAGTGTACCTGTAGAAGCTGCGAATCGAGTCGCTGACAATTTCGACATGCTCTTCCGTCGCCTCCGCGCTGAGGGGCAGGGACAATACTTCGCGGCAAAGCCGTTCCACGTTGGGCAGTTCAGGATCCGCCAAACCGAGCGCCGCATGAGTCCACATGGGACGAGGCCAGTGGACGAGCGTTTCCACTCCATCTGCTTTCAGATGCGCCTTCAATTGATCGCGTTCTGCGGTCCTGATTACGTAATTCTGGAAAACATCCCGCTGCTTCGATTCATCAAAGTGCGGCAAGCGAATCTCCGCAATTTCATTCAGACGTGCGCGATAAAGATTCGCGATTTTCCGGCGATGCTCGATCGAGCTCTCAATGTGCCTCAGCTTCACATCCAACACCGCAGAATTCACGTTGTCCAGCAGGGCTGTGGCCCCGTGAAAGTGGTACTTGCCGGTCGCGCGATCCTCCCCGTTGTATCGAAGCAGCCTTACGCTACGCGCGATTTCGGGATCGTCGGTCGTCACAGCGCCACCGTCACCGATCCCGCCGAGAATCTTAAAAGGGTAAAAGCTGAAGGCCGCGGCGTCTCCGAAAGCTCCTGCTCGCGTTGTTCCAAGTTCGGCCCCAAGCGCCTGCGCCGAATCCTCAATCACAACCAGGTCGTGTCTGCGCACAATTTCCATGATGTCTCCCATCTTGCAAACGCGCCCGTTGAGAGACACCGGAATAATGGCGCGGGTCCTTGAAGTTACAGCCGCTGCAACGGCTGCTGGGCGAAGGTTGTAATCGTCTTCCACGTCTACAAGAACCGGCCGCGCGCCCACATTTACAATGGCCGACACTGTGGCAACAAACGTGTGACCGCTGGTGATTACCTCGTCGCCGCTCCCGATTCCCACCGCCTGCAAGGAAAAATGAAGCGCATGGTATCCGCTGTTCACTCCCACCGCATATTTCGTTCCCACAAACGCCGCAAAATGCTCTTCGAAGGTTCGCAAGTCCCGTCGATCAATCAGATCGCCACGTGAAAGGCAGCCGATAATCGCAGCATCAATTTCGGTTTTCAACCGACGATATTGAGCTTTCGCATCAACGAATGGGACCCTATAGCTCATGGCAACCTTTCAGAAGAAAATCAGGTTCCGCGGAGTGATTTGCCAGAGAACGTGTTTTGGCGTGTTTCCACATCGCGAGTGCTACGTTCGCAATGCCAGCAGCGGATAGTGAGTACTTGTCTCTCAAATACTGCTGGCTGCCTACGAACGACACAAATTCAGACGGGAGGGCCACGCGCCGAAATGGGACAGTATGTCCTGAATATTCGGCAAGCACTTCCGCGACCGCACTACCAAGGCCACCGATTTTGCTGTGTTCTTCAATTGTCACGATTGCGCCTGTTTCGCACGCTGCCGAGTAAATAGCCTCCTCATCGAGAGGCCTAATGGTGTGCATACTCAAAATGCGCGCCTGCACGCCTTTCGATGCGAGAATGCCTGCGGCCTGCGCGGAGATATGAACCATTGATCCGGTTGCAATGAGCGTGATGTCATTGCCCTCCTTGACTGGAATCGCTTTTCCAATCTCAAAGGAAATTGGTCCCGCATGAACGGCAGGCTCGTTTGCTCTTGCGATCCGCAGGTATGCCGGCCCGTCATGGGCCACCGCCGCACGCGCGGACATTTCGGCTTCGATGGCATCGGCGGGAGAAAGAACGATCATGTTCGGCAGCGCTCGCATCACGGCAATGTCCTCGGTGGCGTGATGGCTTGCGCCGAGCGCCCCGTAGGCCAGACCCGCCCCCACGCTCACAATTTTCACATTGGCATTGTGATAGCAGACGTCGTTGCGGATCTGCTCAAGACACCGCAGAGTTGGGAAATTCCCGATTGAATATGTAAAAACAATTTTGCCAGACAGCGCCATGCCAGCAGCGATGCCGATCATATTCTGTTCAGCAACTCCGACGTTGAGGAACCGATGCCGGAATCGCGCGGCAAACGGCTCGACCACGCCAAAACCCAAATCGCCGGTGATCAGGACGATTCTGTCGTCGACCTCTGCCAACTCGATCAGCGTTTGAATGAACGCAGTTCTCATTCAATAGAGGCCAGCTCGGCCAATGCCGCCACGAACTCCCGTTCATCGGGTGAGCGGTAGTGCCAGAGCAAGTCGTCCTGCATGAAACTGACTCCCTTCCCTTTCACCGTGTTGGCGATAATGCAGCTCGGAAGACCACGACTGAAGGGCACATCCACAAGTGCTGACCGGATTTGTGAAATATCATGACCATCGATTTCGCGTACCGCCCAGCGGCATGCTTGCCATTTTTCTTGCAGCGATGTGAGATCCAGCACTTCTTCTACTCGGCCAAGGCTCTGTATGTTATTGGCATCGATGATGACGATCAGGTTGTCCAGTTGGTGATGCCCAGCAAAGAGGGCCGCTTCCCACACGGAACCTTCATCGCATTCGCCGTCGCTGAGCATCGCGAATACACGAAACCGATGAGGCTCCTGCTTGCCGACAAGCGCCATTCCGCATGCGATCGAGAGGCCATGCCCCAGAGAACCAGTCGAGACCTCAACTCCGGGAACTGTGTGCGCAGCGTGCCCTGGCAGGCGGGAACCGTCTTCATAAAAATGGTTCAACCAATCTCGCGGAAAAAAGCCTTTTGCCGCGAGAGCGGCGTACAAAGCAGCGCAGGCGTGCCCTTTGCTGAGAATGAACCGGTCGCGATCCATCTTCTGCGGCCGCAGAGGGTCGACATTCAGGATCTCCGCATAGAGAACTGCAATCAAATCGGCCATGGAGAAGCAGCTTCCGATATGGGAGCTCTTTGCACGATGCACCATGCGAAGAACATCGATGCGAATTGAACGAGCAAACTCCGCGAGCTCTCTCTCAGGATCGCTGAGATCACATGAACCATTCATCGGGTCTTTCGCTCTAAGCCTTACTCCCAATCAAAACTCTTATCGTCTGGAAGAGAATTTCGAAATCGATTCGAATCGATTGTTGTCGAACGTACTGCAAACCGAGTCTTACTTTTTCCGGGCGGATTGTTTCGCGGTAGAGCTGATGAGGATCGGCGCTCCCTGCCAGAATTCGCCCTTCATCCCGGAAACGCAATGACGCCCAATCCGTTATTCCGGGACGCACGCTGAGTAACTGCCGTTCTTCGGCGGAATAATTTGATACCTCCGAAAGCACCTCCGGGCGCGGGCCGACAAAGCTCATTTGGCCCAGGAGAACATTGATCAGTTGGGGGAATTCGTCGATCTTGTATTTCCTCAGTATCAGGCCAAGGTGCGTGATACGCGGGTCGTCACCTGCTGTGGACGGACCACCGATTTTGTCCGCACCTACAATCATCGTTCGAAACTTCAGAATGTCGAACGGACGCCCTCCGAGTCCAGCACGGCGTCCACGGTAGAGCGCCGGGCCAGATGAATCGAATTTGACTGCCAAAGCAATTGGGAAAAGCAGAGGCCATAGGATGAAGAGCCCTAATCCCGCCAATACGGCGTCCAGAACTCGCTTTACAATCTGCATGTATATAAATGGGCGAGATGGCACCCGCTAATCCCTACCCTGTCGATGCAGCTCGATGAGCGAATACCAGTTTGCCCGGGAGTGCGAGAACAGCGATGACCGACCCAAATCCATAAGCGAAATGCCGAACCAGGAAAATCAAAGGCAAGGTGAACAAGAGGCAGCAGTCCCTTTCTCTGCGGCATACCTGAATTGAAAACGCCAGACTGGCGGTCATATAGCACATCAATTGGACCCCCAGTAAGAACCAGAAGGGCTTCAGCCAATAACCGCCGACCGCGAGAGCGATAACCGCCGACACGAATGCGAGAGAAATCAAGTGCCGGCCACGAACAGGCGCCATTTTGCTGTATACGAAGGGCAGAATCGACCAAATGCCATCGCGCAGGTTTTGCCTGGCAAAACAACTCAAATTCGGAGAGGCGAAATATTCACATCGGATCACCGGGTCGAGAAGTATCCTGCCTCCCGATTTGCGCAGCCGCTGGTTCAACTCAAAATCCTGCGTCCTGGGAAGGTTCTCGTTGTATAGCCCGATGCGTTCCAGTGTCTCCCTTCTGTAGCATCCGCCAAATACGGTATCGGTGAAGGCTGGCTGGTCGAGCCCAGTCCGAAACGCGGAATTTCCGACGCCGAATTTGTGACTCATGCAAAGCGCAATCGAACGCGCGATCAAATTCCGTCTCGATGGAATCGTCTGCATGCACCCTCCGATGTTTTCGGCAGCGCCGGCACAAAGGCGCTCGACGCAGCATCTGAGGTAATCCTTGTTGATTCGCGCGTGGGCGTCGACGCGGCAAATAATTTCACCTTGTGCGGCCCGAATGCCGATATTCAATCCCGCTGGCGTGATCTTTCTCGGATTATGCAAGAGCCTCACATTTTTGGAGGACTGTGCCAATTGCCGAACTGTCGAGCGCGTGCCGTCAGTGCTCATTCCATCGACAACCAGAATTTCGTACCTGTCGGTTGGATAATCGTTTCTGAGAATGGAACCCAAGCAGGGTCCAATGAAGCCCTCCTCGTTTCGGCAAGGGACAATGACACTCAGGAAGGGCAAATCGGCCCTTGTGGCCGCAGGTTCTGCTTTAATCACGCTCAGGACCGGGGGTCATTGCGCTATCAACACAGCATCTCTGGTTCTGCCGACGTTTCTCAGTTGCTTGAGCCACAGGTCAGTGGTCACCAGCTTGAACCAATCGAATTCACTCAGAGAAGTCGCCACGCCATCGCGAGTTCTGCAAATCTGCCTTCGCAAACCGCACAGATCGAAAAAGTCAGCGAGCGGGGATTGTTGCTGACCGAGAATCTCGTCGATTGAGCCCGCGAGATCGGTTTTTAACCAGGTTTGCGCCGGAGTCTCAAAGCCGCGCTTCGCCCTCTGCCAGCAAATCTCCTGCGGAAGATACTCAGCCATCGCCTGGCGTAACAAGTACTTCGTGTAGCCAGCGTTGAGCTTTGTGCGAACCGATGTCTTCAGAACTGCCTCGACAATCCGATGATCCAAGAAAGGGAGACGCATCTCAGTTCCGGTCGACATGGAATTTCTATCTTCCCAGTGAAGCAGGCATGGCAGGCTGAATTGACTCAAGTCCTTCCACAAACGGAGATTCAAGCTTTCTCCGTGCCCGATGTCCAAGTCAGTCGTTGCGCAACTGGAGAATTCCGGCGACGCGAAATCTTGAATGCCGCCTAACCTCTCTCTAAGGAAGCGCGGAAAGTATTTTTGGGCATTCGAACGATTCCAATTGGTCAGTCCGTTTCCGGCAAAATAACTCAGCAGTGATCGCGACAGTTGCAGCCAATCGCGGCGGTGAACCAGGATCTCCCACCAGAAGAAAAAGAATTTGCTGTAGCCCGCAAAGAATTCGTCACATCCCTGGCCGTTCAAAAGCACCGTCGTCCTGTCAGCACGTGCTGCTTGAAATACTTTCCAAGAAGCAAAAATAGAAGCGCCTCCCACAGGGCCATCCTGAAAATCAACGAACTCGCCCAAGCCATCCCACAAATCGGCGGCGTCCATCGATAAATTCCTTTGTCGAACGCCGGCGTGTCTTGCCGCTCGATGCGCGAGATACTGTTCATCCTGTTGATCCTGATTGTGACCGGGGAATTCCATGGTGTACGCAGTGAGAGAACCGCTGACTCCCTGCGATGCAGCGACCGAGCAAATCGTGGCGGAATCAATGCCCCCCGAAAGACAGACACCCACCGGGACATCACTTCGCAATCGCAGCCGCACTGAATCGACGAGGAGTGGGACAAGGGACTTCGCCAAATCAGCGTCGTGCGAGCAATCTGAATCTTCCGCGATCTCGGGCGCCCAGTATCGGACTGGCCCGTAGAGGCACATTGTCGTCAAATCTATTTCCATCCAATGCGCTGGAGGAAGCTGTTTGACATGCTTGAAAAATGTACGGTCGTCATGGTCCTGCGCGGAAAGAAGAAAAAAATCTGCCAATGCGGAACGGTCGATCTCTTCATCGAAATCCGGATCTTCGAAAAATTGCTTCAACTCGGACGCACAGACGAAACGCTCGCGATCCAGCAGGTAATAAACAGGCTTCTCACCGAACCTGTCTCGCGCGATGAACAAGCGCATTCGAGCGCTATCGTAAATCACGAATGCAAACATTCCGTTCAATTTTTCCAGGCATCTGCGTCCCCAGTTTTGATAAGCGGCAAGCAGAACCTCAGTATCCGTGACAGACACAAATTGGCGGCTGTCGGCCAGCTCCGCGCGAATCTCGCGGTAATTGTAAATTTCACCATTGAAAACAATCCAAAGGCCCGAGCCAGCTAAAGTCATCGGCTGTTGCCCTGCCGTGGATAGGTCCAATATGCCCAAACGCCGGCTGCCAAGTCCCACTCGGTAATCACTCGCTGCTTGACGTTCAGTAGTCGCGCGCCAGAAATGCTCCACAGGATGGTGGGCGTCTAGTGGAGACAAGCTAACGAACCCCCAATCGTCGGGGCCACGATGTCGCACACGGTGGGTTCCGAACCACAACAAGTCAGGATTCACGCCAACTTTACTGGCAACAGCAAAAATCCCGCACACTAAACTTCACCCGCCGGTACCAATTGCGACTTGGATTCCTTCATCATCACGCGCCGGCCGGCAGCTGTCTGCGACAGGCGCTCATGCACGATCGCGATTACGCGCCCAGGGGAAATGGATTGAATGCAGTCACAGGGTGTCCATGCCCCTCGGAAGCATGGATAGCACGCGCGCATCGGACAAATCGCGATTCCCGCGTTGTGTCTGGGAGCGCGCCGCTCGGCGGACGTCGGCCCAAAAATGCTGACGGTCGGCGTTCCCAGTGCGGCCGCCATGTGCATCAGGCCGGTATCGCCTGAGAGAAACAAATCACAGCAGCTCAGCATCGCCATGGTCTGACGGATCGTCCACTGGCCCGCGCCCTCCAGCCACGGAACGTTCCCGGCATAACGGCGCGCGACTTGTGCACTCGCAAGCTCTTCCTTGTTGCCGAAGCTGACCACACGCAGCCCGGCGTGGCGTTTTCGCAT
>JASHYE010000127.1 GCA_030043155.1 Candidatus Acidiferrales bacterium
TTCCTCGCCCCTCTCAGCGTGCGAAAAATTCCCGGCATCGGCAGAGTCACCGAATCGGCTCTCGCCGCCGCTCAGATTCACACGGTTCAGGAACTTGCCGCCGTTCCTCTGGAACGTCTCGAAGAAATGTTCGGCCGCTGGGGCTCGGCGCTCTATCGCAAGGCGCGCGGCGACGACACTTACGAATTTTTCGTCGACGCCGAACCCAAATCCATTTCTCACAACTGCACTTTCCGCGAAGATACGTCAGATCGCGAAACCATCGAAAGCACCCTGAGCCTTCTCACGCAAAAGGCCGGAAAGCGCCTTCGCGATGCGGGCCTTTTCTGCCACACGATCACAATCACTCTGCGTTTCTCCAACTTCCGCACCATCACTCGCAGCCATACATTTCGAGCGCCCACGGATCTCGACAGCGCCGTTCTTTCCGCCGCTCGTGATCTTCTGCGCAGCGCATGGAACGGCTCCGCCAAACTTCGCCTCGTCGGAATCGCGCTCTCGTCATTCCTCGCTTGCTCCTCCGCTACAGGACAGCTCGAACTGCTCGACTCCGCACATCGCCAAAAGCTCGAACGCCTCACTCAAACCGCTGACCGCCTCCGCGACCGCTTCGGGTTTTCGAAGCTCCAACTCGGCGGTTCTCTTCGTGCCCCTCGCGACCATTAGCTCCCACCTCTGGGCGGCCGCACCCGTAATTTGTGGGACCTCCTACTCTCGGATGGCGCTGCTTGTTCGCTGCTATCCTGGGGCGTATGATTACGACAATAACGGCGCTGAAGGCTGAAGGTCGAGAGTGAGCGCCGGTTGGATTGATTGAAATGGCGAAGCGTTATTTCAGCTATCTCTTCTTGATTTTGCTTCTAGCATGCGTTTCCTACGGCTACGCTCACACCAAATTAGCAACGCCGGTTACGACATCGTCCCCTTGCGCGGTTACTCCATTTGTGAAGGACAATCCACCCAGGCCGGCCCCGGCGCCCGATGAATGGTTTTCCAACGAAGATCGCACAATTTGGGCCAACTTTGGGGATTGGGATTTTGTGCGGCGTGGACCATTTAAGCCCGATCCCAAAACGGGCTACAGGCCGGGTCGGAAGGTAATGTGGTTCAAGCCGCCTTATCCGCTGGTCGTTACCGGTCGAAGAACGGATGGTCCAGCTCCTCCCCTCGTCTTCGACATTTCGTTCGATCCTCGTCCTAGGGGAACATTGCAGATCTCTGGGATTTATTTTCCCGCGGCCGGTTGCTGGAACGTAAACGCAGTTGCGGGACCTTCAAAACTGCATTTCGTCGTCCTAGTGAAAAATCCGCCTTCTTGATTTTTCACTTCGTGTGGGCATTATGTAATTTGAGCGCGCTTTTCCTCTCTGCCGTATAATTCCATTATGTCTTCCGCAGGAACCAGCTACTCTCAGCCGCCTGGAACATCTCCGCCGGGCGGACGTAAAGGCAACGGTTCGCAAAGCTACTGGTCGCGCGTCACCGAAGGCATGGCCATCGACCAGCTCTGGGGTCAGATGAAGGCCGACGCGCGCTCAACCTATTCTTTTTACGCGCATGATGTCGATTGGGATTCGATAAACCAGAGTGAACGTTGGAAGCGCGGCTTCCGTATTGCCTGGGCATTTTTCCAGGCCATGCTGATGAAACTCACGCCTGCGCGACGCGTCGTGCTGCTCGTCGCCTGCATCCTCTTGTTCCTTGACTTCAATTTTCATTTTGGTGATCAGCAGTTCGTCTTTAGCACCAGCGGTTTCGGCGCCGCGCTTCTTTTTCTTCTCCTCGCGCTGGAACTCGCCGACCGCGTGACCATGAAGCGCGACCTCGAAATCGCGCGCGAGATTCAACACTGGCTTGTTCCTGCCCGCCCGCCCGTCGTTCCCGGCGTCGATCTCGCCTTCGCTATGCGTCCGCAGAACACCGTTGCCGGGGATTACTACGATGCTTTTCTTCGCCCGGGTCCCGAAGGCCACGCCGGCCAATCCCTGCTGATGGTTGTCGCTGATGTCGCCGGCAAAAGCGTTCCCGCCGCGCTTCTCATGGCCACGTTTCAGGCCAGCATTCGCGCGCTCGCCGCCCGGCCGGGCAATCTCGATGAGCTAACGCGCGGACTCAATCGCTACGCCTGCGACCACAGCCTCTCCGGTATGCGTTTCACCACAGCTTTCATTGCGGAGTACGATTCGTCCTCCGGCAGCATTCAGTACGTCAACGCGGGCCACAATCCGCCGTTCCTTCGCCATGCGAACGGGTCCATTGAGCGCCTCTCTGCGGGAACCGTTCCCTTTGGCATCGACGCGAACGCCGAATATCTTTCCGAATCCGTCGCCATAACCTCCGGCGACCTGGTCGTGATTTTCACTGACGGCCTGCCGGAGGCAGTCAACAGCGCGGGCGCGGAATACGGCGAAGTTCGCCTCCAGAATCGCGTCGAGCATTTCACCACTGAATCCGCAGCCACTGTTCTTGCTTCTATCATGGCGGACGTCGATTCTTACGTCGGTCCCGCGCGCCAGCATGACGACATCACCTGCATGGCCGTCCGCTTCCTCTAGCCGCAGCGTCTGTAATGGGGCGCTTACTCGTCTCTTTCGGAGATGGCGTTTTGGTGCAGAAATTCGCTATTTCTGTTCATCTGCAGCGCAAACCGTGCCAAAAATCGCTGTTCTTCGCAAATGCTCCAATCAGGCGAGTTTTGCCGGTTTTTGCGCTCCGAAATCGACAATTTCGGCTGTTTTTTGGCGCGAGCGTGCGAATCACCTATCCATAAAAAAGCGAGGCGATTGCTCGCCTCGCGCTGTGAAATTCAATCGCAGAAACTTCGAATTACATGCCTGACTTCGGGGTGATCGAATCGGCCTTCATCGAGCCGTCCGAGTTGAGGCTGCCAGTCAGAGTCACTTCCGTGCCGAGATCGGCGTCAGTGACGGCATCCTGGTTCTGAATCGCATACACTTTCTTTGTCTTCGAACTGACGAACACGTACGAGGCGCCCTTCTCCTTGACACATTTCGCAGCGCAGTCCTTGTGATCCGCACTCATTCCTTTGGCACCACAGGAACTATCGCTGATCCAACCGCTCCAGCTATGGCTCTTGGCGCTGGCGTTGGAAGCCAGGCCTATGGTGAACAACAGCGCGGCGGCTAGGCCGAGCACATTCGAAAGCTTCTTCATGTGTTTCCTCCGTTTCATTCTTTTCTTTCAGGGCCTTCCGCCGTGTTGGCGACGGAATCTCGTGAAAACCGCCACTATTTCAATGGCGAAAAATCGGTCGGACGCAAATACGTCCGCTCTATTTCTGTGATTGTCGGAGCAGCGTGTTCGGACTTTATAAGAGCGATCCGCGTATATCGACTCCCCAACTCTCCCACGGCTGTTCTCCTCAGAACCTGTTTCAGGGTTTTAGGCCGACGTGCGCTAGGAGTACGCCAAAGCCGGCTGATTGGATGAATTAAGAATTTGCGCTCCCTATTTTGGAAACTCAACGAGTGCTGGCAAGAACCACTGGGCCGGTGGGATGCGGCGTGCCGCCCATTGGTTCTATCGTCACTCCGAAATCCTTGCAAGTAATTCCATGGGGCATCTTGGCCATGCACATCTTCCCGTCGTTGAAGGAAGCGGGCATAAAAGCGCCGGCACTGATGGGATTTCCGACCATCGGCACAATCCACATCTGATACTCCATATGCGGAGGCGGGGCGGGCAGGTCGCCAGTGTAACAGACCATGCCCAATCTGGAGTTAAATTTTACGCGGGCCCAGGCGCTCTTGGGCACCGAAGGCTTGGGAGCGAGAACGACTGCTTCTGTATCCTGCGCGGAAAAGAAGGCGAGGAGGTTTTTT
>JASHYE010000128.1 GCA_030043155.1 Candidatus Acidiferrales bacterium
TCGGAGCTTTAGCTCCGACATAAACTGCCCGAAAAGTAGGGGCTTTAGCCCCTGAAGTAACAGCGCTGAGTTCATCTCGTACTTACGAGATGGCTTCTAGACCCGTAACCTTCCACCAGATAAAATCTCCTTGCCTTGACTGACACTGCTTGCTTCCGATTTCGGTTGCTCTCCACCTCCCTGGCGCTCGCCGCAATCGTCATTTCCGGCTGCGGAGTTCCTGTCGCCCCCGGCTACCAAATCCAAAAAGAATCGCTCACCGTGCATTTCATTTCCGGCAATCCGCCGCACCTCTCCATCCGCGCCGGCTACCGCCTTGTCAACATCGGCAACTCTCCCCTCCACTTCGTTCCTCTCACTCTGCCCGGCGAGAAGGACTTCGGCCTTGCCAATCTGCATGCTGAAATCGACGGCAAAGATGTTGTCGCTCCGCAGCATAATCCTCACGAAGCCGCCGAAGACCGGCGCATCCCGCTGGCCTCTGCGTGGCGCCCAAAGGGAAAAATCTCGCTCACGCTTTCTTACGATCTCGCCACTTCAACTGCAACCGATCCGCGAATTTTCGTCGCCACGAACATGTTTTACCTGAACGATTCCGGCTGGTTCCCCGCCTTTATGGGATTCAAGGCCTTTCTCGCGCCGCCCGTTACACGCCCGAACTCCATCGATGTCAGCGTAACGGTCCCTTCCGATTTTCGCGCCACCGCCAGCGGCCATTTTCGCGGAACAAAAAAGCAAAATGCCGAAACGGAATATCTTTTCCGCATCGGCAAAGCCGACTTCAATCCCTACGTCTTCGCTGGACAATACAACGAGCAAGCCGTCGTCTTCGGGAATACTCGCGTCACCTTCTGGAACGCCAAACCGCTCTCACCGCCAGACGTGCAGGTGGCAGGCAACCGAGTATTTTCGGTGTACCAAACCTACGCCAAGGCGTTCGGGGCTCTCTCGCATGCGAGCATTGTCATCATTGCGAATCGCGATTACAACGATCCTCAAAACAAGCTTGGGCAGGTTCTCCTTTTTCCCCCTCCGCGGACCGTATTCAGCCCAGGCGATGTTTTCGTCAAACCGGTAGTTGATGAGCCTTTCCCTTCTTTCTTCATTAAAAGCGCAGTGGCATGGACCTGGTTTGGGCATGAAATTAAGCCTCGTCCTGAAGCGTGGCTTCTCGCGCGCGAGCTTGCCGAATACGCCGCCGTACTGGCCGCAAACGAGAATCGCAAGGGCCTCATCATTTCGGCATTGGATTCATATGACCACGGACGTGCGGTCGAAAAGCCAGTCATCAGCCTCTCCGTCGATGACCCCGATGAGCAAATCTTCATGGGACGAATGAAACTCATCCTGTTCTTCTTCGCCCTCGAAGACAAATGCGGCCAGCAAAATGTCACCCACGCCATCGCCCACATGGTTTATGCTTTGCGTGGCGAAGAATACGGCTATCCCGAATTTCGCTCCGCGCTCGAAGAGCAATGCCATCAGGATCTCGCGGAGTTTTTCAACATGTGGCTCGCGAAACCGGGAATCCCGCCCGATTTTCGCGCTCGTTACGGCAATTCAAGCGGGCCGAAGTAAAGGTCGACGGGGACGGCCCAGCAGATCGCTCGGATTTGTAAGGGCACGACTTCTTGCCCTGAGGTTTACCCGCTGTGGCGGGAATGAAGAGCAGTCGTGCCGTTGTTTTTTTGCTGTCATCCCGAACCCAGTCGCGTTTTGTGCGAATGGAGGTGAGGGACCTGCTGTTCGCTTTTTCATGTTAGCTTGCGTAACGGCACAACTTCTTGTCTCTGAGGCTTACCCGCCGTGGCGGGAACGAAGGACGGTAGTGCCGTAAATCTGCGATCAGAGAGCGGCTTTAGCCGCTGAAGGTGAGTTTGATTTTTGCTCGTTGTCGCTGACTTTTGACATCTGACATCACTTACAGGAGGAATCGTGAAGGAAGTCATTTCCACAGCGCACGGCCCCAAAGCCATAGGTCCATATTCGCAAGCCATTCGCGCCAACGGCTTCATCTTTATCTCCGGCCAGGTCGCCTTTGATCCCGCCACCAGCCAGCTCGTTCAGGGCGACATCGCCGCGCAAACCGATCGCGTCATGCAAAATCTTAAAGCCATCATCGAGGCCGCCGGCTCCACTCTCGACAAAGCCGTGAAGACTACAGTGTTCCTCAAAGACATGAACGAGTTCACTGCCATGAACGAAGTCTACGGCCGCTACTTTCCGTCTAATCCTCCAGCGCGCGCTACCGTCGAAGTCGCCCGCTTGCCGCGCGATGTTCGCGTGGAAATCGAACTCATCGTGCTGGCTTAACAGCAGCTTGGCAGGAGAAATTTTCGAAATGCAAATTCGCCACAACTTTCCACCGGACGGGTTGACTGTCATCCCGAACCCGGTCGCGCTTTGTGCGAACGGCGGTGAGGGATCTGCTGTTCGGTTTTGTGCTCCATAGCTCGCTCAACGAATGGTGGGGAAGGAAGTCCATCTAAATGCAGATTCGCCACGATTGGACGCGCCAGGAAATTCGCGCAATCTTCAACTCGCCGCTGCCCGACCTTATTTTCCGCGCGCAATCCGTTCACCGCGAATTTCATCCGCCCGAAGAAGTCCAGCTCTGCCGCCTGCTCTCCATCAAAACCGGCGCTTGCCCCGAAGACTGCGCCTACTGTTC
>JASHYE010000129.1 GCA_030043155.1 Candidatus Acidiferrales bacterium
GAGCGCGACGCGCGGATGAAGTGCGATAGGTGCGCTCGATGAAGGGAATGAACTCGCGGATAATAAAGTCCTCATAGTGGACGCGACCGTCGCGGGAGTTGATGTAGAAGCTGGTGCCAGCGTCAGGCGTAACGATGAGAAATTCACCGATTTTTTGCTGCTGCCACAGATCTTCGACGAGATTCCAGCCGCCCGAGGTAACGAGGAACTGTTCGTTGCCGCCGAGGCCATGAAGGAAGTAAAGAACCGGATAGCGGCGGAATTTTGCGGAATCGTAGCTGGGCGGGAGAATGGCACAATAGCGGACGTCATGCTGGAGGATTTGGCTGTGTGCGGAGCGACACTCGATGCGACCAAGATCGGCGTGGGCGGCCGACGCAAGAGTGAAAAGTGCAGCAAAGAGGGCGAAAGCAAATACGCTGCGAGCTGTATGGCGCGTGTATTGGCAGAGCATAAGCGACAGTCAAATTATCTCAAAAGTTAGGCAAAGCCGAGCTGAACAAAACGAGATTCTATTCGTAGCGCAGGGCCTCGACGGGGTTGAGGCGTGCGGCGCGTGTTGCTGGATAGAGTCCCGCGATTAAGCTGACCACTACAGCGAAGGCAATCGCGCCGACGGCCAGCCAAAGCGGCACGGCGGAAATTTCAACCGGAGGAAGACTCTGACGGGCTAAGTAAATATTCGTGCCGAGCGTAAGGGCCCGTCCAATCAGCCAGCCCAGAAATACGCCACCGACGCCTCCGAACAGCCCCATGACGCCCGCCTCGGCGAAGAAAAGCTGGCGGACATCCCGGTCGTCAGCACCGAGGGCCTTGAAGACTCCTATTTCGCGACGCCGTTCGAGGATTGCCATGACAAGCGTGTTAACGATGCCAAGTGTAGCGACTGCGAGCGCGAGGCCGCCAAAAATTCCGAGCAATAGATCGATAACCGTGAAGAACAGGCGGAGATTTTTCGTGGTGTCGAGGAGAGAGAAAGTAGCGAACCCCATGTTCTTGATCGCATTCTCAGCGTTTTGCACGTCAGTAGCACTCTTCAGGCGAACGGTGAGGCTCGGATAGGAGCGGTCGGTGCCGGAGCCATTGACGAGCTGACGAAGGTCAGAGACATCGGTGGCGCTGAGATGCTCTGCGAGCACAAGAGGAATAAAAACGCGGCTGCGACCAAAGCCGCCAAAACCTCCTTCGGGTTCGGTGTCTACAATTCCGATGATGCGAAGCTGCTTTTCGTGTGGGACGACGGAAAAGCCGGAATTGGCAGAATCAGCTTTTGCGGTGGAACTGCCGTTGACGGAGTTGAACGACTGACGCTCAGCGTAGCGAAGGACTAAATCTTTGCCGATTAGCGACGAGGGACTATTGGAGAGTTCCTCGGCGAAATCGGATTGGAGAATGGCTTCGTTGGCATTCGGGCCGGAAAAGAAACGGCCTTGCATGCCGTCGAAGGCACCGTCGCTGCGAGCTGAATCGGGCACGCCAGCGACGCTCGTGGGATAAGGGTTATCGGCGAAGCGGACTTCGGTCATGAAGCGGACTTGCGGATAAACCTCGGTGACGTTGGGAAGGCGTGAGAGATCGCGGCGGGCAGATTCATCGAGCGGACGCGATTCGGACGGAGGCGTGACGGCGCCTCCTGTGCGGCGCGGGCCGCGGAATTCCTGCATGTCTGACTGCGAATAGACGAAGACGGCATTGAAAAGACCGCTGCTTTCAAGGCGTTTGGAAGCAAACTGCTGCAGGCCGACGCCAAGAGACAGCATGGCGACGAGAGAAGCGACGCCAACGCCGACACCGAGAGTCGTGAGCGAGTTGCGCAGCAGGGCTTCGCGTAAATTGCGGAGAGCGAGTTCGGTGAGGTCGCCTATTTTCATCGGAGTGCGCCTGCCGGAGTTTTTGGATCATCAGGCATCGTTTCGGCAATGAGCTTGCCGTCAGCGAGCGTCAAAATGCGCTGAGCGAAGCGGTTTGCCAGCGAACGCTCATGAGTGATCATGACAACAGTAACACCGAGACTTTCATTGAATGATTTAAGCAGGTGCATAACTTCTTCACCGGTTGAGCTATCGAGATTCCCGGTGGGCTCATCGGCGAGCAAAATGCTGGGCCGATTGACGAGGGCGCGAGCAATGGCGGCGCGCTGCTGCTCACCTCCGGAGAGTTCGCTGGGACGATGACTCAGGCGCTGTTCCAAATGCACATTGCGAAGAACTTCGCGAACGCGCTCACCCCGCTCGCTGCGACGCACCTCCGCCAAACGTAACGGGAGCTCAACATTCTCTTCAAGGGTCATACGGGGCAAGAGGTTGAAAGATTGAAAAACCATTCCAATTGTCGCGTTTCGATACTGAGCAAGTTCGTGAGTATTCAGAGCAGAAAGATTGCGATTTTGAACGAAAACTGACCCGCCGGTCGGCCGGTCCAGACCGGCAAAAACGTTCAGCAGAGTCGATTTCCCCGAACCGGAGCTGCCCAGCAGGGCGACGAATTCGCCTGTGGCGATAGAGAGCGACACGTCATCGACCGCACGAATGACCGTGCTGCCCATTTGATAATGGCGGGAGGCACCCTCTGCGCGAATTGCAGTGCCATTCTCTTCTCCTCGGGCCATCGCAGTCACAATATTACTACGGACGAAGCGCGCGGCGAGTTTCAGCGAATCTTCTGAGGACGAGGATCTGGCGGAGTTTCCGGCACTTTCATCCGCGATTGGGTTCCGCGATTATCGGGTTTCGCCATAGCGTTATCCTCCTTCGCACGATACGAAGTTGATCTTTGATCTTGAGCCAGCTCGAATTTCGGTTCGACGGCAATCACCGCCGGATTCACACTCCAAACTGAAGGTAGGAGGGGCCGTTTCGTTTCAAAAAACTGAACTCACGACCCCTTTCGGAGGGTTGTGCGCAGGACTGCAAAGCGGAACAAAAGAAGTAAGCATCACAGATGGAGAGTAATTTCCTGGCTAAAGAATTTCCATCCACTGAGAGCTTTAGTTCCATGAGGGATTTTCCGTAGCTGTGCATAGCCGCCCCAAGCAACGCATCCGGTTATTTACTACGAACTTCGGGAACATCCTCGCCGAGAGCGGTGGCCAAATCGATTTGGTGTTCCTGCTCGTTGACGAGAATTCCCCGAATCTCCTCCGCCATAGCGTACTCAGCCAAAGACTCACACTGCCGGAGGCGCTCTCGATAATTTGCAATCGTTTCGGTTTCCTGCTCGAGATCATAGCGAAGCATGGCTTCCGCTTTTTCGGAGGTCCGTACCGGCAAAGAAGTGACCGCAGGCATGCCGCCAAGATAATCGACTTGCTTGGCGATGATGAGCGCGTGATTCAGTTCCTCAAGAGCGTGTTTCTCCAATTCGGCGGCAATGTTCATGTACGCAGCGCCTTTCAGCACTTGCGAGTAAACAACGTAAGAGATGATCGCCTGGTACTCGCGAGACAAATCTTTATTCAGCAGATTGATAAGGTCTTTGCGAGACACCAATGCTGATCGAGAAATTGCCGTCCATGCTTGTCCTTTTTGAAACCGGCCGACGCTAATCTAGCTATGGCCGGCGCGGCGCGCTTGCTCGGCGGCTGTGTCCTGAATCGCCTGCAGACTGTGAGCAAATTCGTCTATTTGCTTCTCGGCGTTTTCTTTCGTCAGACCGTAGTACTCCTGTATTTTGCCGACCAGTTGCTGACGATTGCCCT
>JASHYE010000130.1 GCA_030043155.1 Candidatus Acidiferrales bacterium
TCCGTTCAACTATAAAAAGGTGATCCGCGGAGCTGACCTCCAGCAAAACGTGTCGCTGAAACCGGGCGACACGATTGTGGTTCCATAGGAATTATGAGCTCAAGGAAACTGATGGGAATCATTCTAGGCAGCGCGTTCTTCTTGGGACCTCGCGTCGCGATGGCGCAGGCAGCTGGGGTTCCGGGCATTACCGCCTCTAACGTTCCGGTGTTGGTAAGCGGACAGCTGCCGTCTGCGCTGCCTCAATCGGAGGAAGCGCCCCCCAACGCACTGACTGGCAGCATAACCGCGGGCTTCAACTATGACGACAATGTCTTCCCAAACACATCTTCACGGCAATGGGACATCGACTATTCAATTACGCCGCAGATCTCACTTGACGAAACTCGGAGTCGGATCGTTTGGGGCCTGAGCTACGCCCCGGGCGTCCAGATCAGTCAGAACCTCCTCTACCGAAGTTACTTTTCCCAAAGGTTTGGAGGAGATCTTGCCTGGCAGGTATCCCCGCACGGTACACTGTCAGCACAACAGTATTATTTGGTGACCACAAACCCGTTCGCCGGTTTCACCACAACGCAACCGGGGCCAACCATTTCTCCCAACGAAACGATATACGTGCCAAATGTCCGACAGACGATGCTTTTATCGAACGCGCTGTATTCTTACCAGGCTAGCGCACGGACCACGATGGGTGTAGGAGGAAACTTCGAACAGCAGAAATACGATAGTATTCCTCAGACCGGAAACTCGATACCGCTCCTTCATACGCAACTGGCATCCGGCAACGCCTTTATCTCGCAGAAGCTCAGCGCCCGCGAACAATTGGGATTCCAGTATAGCTTGCAGGTGATGAAATTCCCTCAAGCAGATGCACGAACCACCACGCATAGCTTTCTTGTATTTAACCAGCTCAATCTTTCATCCAACGCCAGTTTGACACTCTACGGAGGCCCCGAGTATTCCTTGACCGCAGGTCAAGTGGTGCTAAATCTGGGATTCATCGTCGTCTCAATTCCTGTGAACACCACGCAATGGAGCGCCGCCGGGGGCGTGCTATATGACTGGACCGGCCATCGGCTGGCGACTTCCATTAATTTTTCGCGTCGAGTGAGTGACGGAGGGGCCCTGGTGGGCGCGGTGGAGCTTACCTCAGGCAGTGCACAGCTTTCCTGGCAGCTCACGCCCAGCTGGAGTTTGACTTCTACCATCGCGGGTGCTGAAAACCAACTTTTGACGACTAATGGTGAGTTACTCACCTATAGCGGGCAAATCGGGATTCGTCGTCAGTTGGGGCGAAGCCTCGAGATGCGTTTCTATGATGAGAGACTTAATGAAACAGGATCAATCACCGGATTTTCTGTCGGAAACCGGGATGTAATTGGCGCCGCGCTTACGTATTCATTCTCGAGGCCTCTCGGAGGGTAGCGATGTTCGATGAAATGCAAGGTTCGCAAACCAAGGCTGCTGGGGATTATTGGGAGATAGTGCGTCGTCACCGTTGGGTGATCCTCGGCTGCGCTTTTTGTTGCTGGTTGCTGGTATGGGGAGTCGGTTGGCTTTTGCCAACCAGCTGGGAATCCGATGCGACAATTTCAGTCCAGCAACAGCAGATTTCCTCAACGCTGGTGCAGCCAAATTCTACCGAGAACGCGGAGGCACAACTCTCAGAGATTGAAAATCAAGTTCTAACTCGCGGTAAATTGCAAGACATAATTAACGAAAATCATCTCTACCCAAGGCATCACGGGCTACTGGCGCTTTTTCAGCCCAGCGATCCAGTTGAAGAAATGCTTACAAAAGACATTCAAGTCGTGCCCATTACGGTCGGGCCAAAAAACAGCATCCAGGAAATGCTTACGAGTTTTACGATTTCGTATACGGGACCCACGCCTGCGCTGGCCCAAAAAGTAGATCAGGAACTTGCGTATTCATTCGTAACAGAAAATGGGGAAACCGAGGCCGCGGTTTCTAAAGATGCCAAAGACTTTTTTAGCAATCAACTGGAAGACGCACGGCAGCAATTGGCAACGGACGAAGCTAAAGTAAAAGCGTTCAAAAACGACCCTAAGAACTTCGGTGCACTTCCCGACCAACTGTCAAGCAACCTCCAAATCCTAGCGGGTTTGCAGACAGAATTGCAGAACAACCAGAATGCACAGAGCGCTGCCAAACAACAGCAGACTTATTTGCAGTCTGTTAATGAACAATACACTATAGCGCAGTCGAGTTTAGGCGACGGTTCCGACTCAGCCGTGACTCCATCCACATTGGACAAGCAACTGAAAGATCTTCAAATGGAGCTTGCACAAGAGCGCTCCGAATACACGGATAATTATCCGGACGTCATCGCCCTCAAAGAGCAAATCGAGAAAACCAAAGAACTGAAGAAGCAAACAGAGAAGGAGATCGCGTCGCAGCAAAAGACGGACAAGGGTGCCGAAGCCCTGCCTCCCGGGTCGACCGCTGAGTTGCAGAACGGTTCACCTACGCCGATGATGCAGATTCAAAGCCAGCTAAAGGCGAATCAGGTTGAGATCGCGAGCCTCCAAAAGCAAGAAGAAAATATTAAGAAAGAAATCGACAAGGTTCAAGCTCGTTTGAATGCCACACCCCGCGTCGAGCAGGAATTGAGCGGCATTATGCGGGGATATGATGAATCGAGCAGAAACTATGACGCGCTGCTCCAAAAACAGCAGGATTCTGAACTTGCTTCGGACCTGCCGATTCAGCCGAACCTGTATGCAATAGCGAATGCCGCCAGCTT
>JASHYE010000131.1 GCA_030043155.1 Candidatus Acidiferrales bacterium
TTGCTGGAAAACTGGTCGGTTCGCCGGCTGAAGGATGCGGGCGCGGACTGCGTGAAAATTCTCTTGTATTACACGCCGTTCGACCCGCCGGCGATAAACGACATCAAGCATGCGTGGGTCGAGCGCATCGGCGCTGAATGCACGGGCGAGGACCTGCCGCTGTTTGCGGAATTTGTCGGATACGACGAAGCAATCGACGAAAAGGGGATTGACTACGCGCGGAAAAAACCGGACGTCGTGGCGCGGAGCATGGAGGAATTTTCGAAGCCGCAATACGCGATTGACGTGTTGAAAGTGGAGGTGCCGGTGAATATGGCTTATGTGGCGGGAGCGCGCTCGTGCAAAGGCGAATCAGCGTACACAAAAGAGCAGGCGATGGAGCGCTTCCGGCGCGCGGCATCGGCGGCAAAGAAGCCGTTCATTTATTTGTCGGCGGGCGTCAGCAACGACACGTTTATCGAAACGCTGGAACTGGCGGGGCAGGCGGGCGTGAATTTTTCCGGTGTGCTTTGCGGACGCGCGACATGGAAAGACGGAGTCCCGATTTACGCGAAAGAAGGGCTGACCGCGTTTCAGGATTGGCTGTCGAATCAAGGCGTGAAAAATATCGAGAATGTGAATAAGAGTTTGCGCGCGGCGAAGCCGTGGTTTGGGTTCTACGGCGCGAAAGCTGCGTCGGAGCTGGCCTGAACAGCGCCGCATGGCAACGGATTCGGAATCGACGAAGGGCTTGCGGCGGCTGACGCGAACGATTGAAGTGCAGACGAGCCAGCACACGCAACTGAAGAAGATTACGGTCGAGGTTGAAAAGGTAGTCGCGGATGCGGGATGCAAGAGCGGCATTTGCTACGTTTACGTGCCGCATACGACGGCGGGCGTGCTGATTAACGAAGGTGATGATCCCGACGTGGCACGCGATATTGAAGCGACGCTCGACAGGCTTGTGCCGGAGGCGCGGACGTATCGCCATGCGGAAGGCAATGCGGATTCGCACATCAAGGCGGCGCTGGTGGGAAGTTCGGTGACCGTATTCATTGAAAATGGGAGATTGGCGCTTGGCAGATGGCAGGCGATTTTTTTCTGTGAATTTGACGGGCCGAGGCGGCGCGAGGTGCGCGTGAAAATTATGCCGGATGCAGGATCATGATGGAGCGCGGCAGCGAGCATGTGGAGCAACGAAGCGCGATTTGCGGTGAGACGGTCGGCGTGTATGTGCAGGTGCCGTTTTGCCAGACGAAGTGCACGTACTGCAATTTTCATACCGGCGTTTTTTCGCAGAATTTGTATGGGCCGTATGTAAATGCCGTGTGCCGTGAAATTCGTGAGCGCGGTGCGCGGCACGATTTCTGCGCTGACACCGTTTACATTGGCGGCGGAACGCCGAGCTTGCTCGACACACAGGATTTAGCGCGGATTTTAGCGGCAATTCGAGAAGTTTACGGCGGCGAATGGGAAGAGGCGACGCTCGAAGCGGATCCGGAGACGATTACGAAGGAGAAGGCGTTCCGGTGGCGAGAGGCGGGACTTGATCGCATCAGCATGGGCGTGCAGAGTTTCAACGATGTGGAATTGCAGGCAAGCGGGCGAAGACACCGGCGCGAAGACGTTTTTTCGGCTGTTGCTGCTCTGCATCAGGTTGGATTCGGCAACGTCAGCATGGATTTAATCGCCGGATTGACCCGCCAAACGCGACGAAGTTGGGAAGCGTCGCTCGATGAATTGCTCGGGTTCGAACCGCCGCATGTTTCCGTATATTTGCTCGAAGTGGATGAAGGAAGCCGGTTAGGAAAAGAGATTTTGCACGGTGGAAAGAGGTACGGCGCAGCAGAAGTGCCAGGCGACGATGAGATGGCCGATTTTTACGAGCGCGCGTGCGAAAGGCTGGCATCGGCGGGCTATGAGCATTACGAAATTTCGAATTGGGCGCTTCCCGGATGCGCGTCGAAGCATAATCTGAAATACTGGAGGCGCGAGCCGTACACTGGATTTGGTGCCGGCGCGCATTCGTTCGATGGAAAGCGGCGCTGGGCGAACGTACACGATCCGGCGGCGTACGCGGCGATGATCGAGCGCGGCGATTCTCCTGTGGAGCAAGAAGAGATCGTCAGCGAAGCGGACGCGTTTAATGAGGAATTTTTTCTCGGGCTAAGGCAGCTTGCGGGTGTGGACTTGGCGAGAATCGAACAAAAGTACGGCGCCGGCCGCTCGCCACAGATTGCCAACTTGGTTGATTCTGGATTGCTCGAGCGCAATGGCGACTGGATCAAGCTCAACGCAGCAAAACTGACGATTTCGAATGAAGTTTTTGCAGAACTGATGGACTGAGCATCAATGGACTGAGGACGAAGAGGATCGAATGTACGACTCGAATGGTGGAAACGGGCAGGGCGGGGAAGCGTTCGTCGATTTGCGCAGCGATACGGTGACGCGTCCGACGGCGGCGATGCGGCGGGCGATGGCGGATGCGTCGGTGGGTGATGACGTTTACGGCGAAGATCCAACGGTGAATGAGCTGCAAAAACGGGCGGCGGAAATTTTCGGGCGCGAGGCGGCACTGTTTGTGCCGAGCGGCTCGATGGGGAACTTGATTGCGATCAAGACGTGGACACGTCCGGGACTAGAAGTGATTTGCGAGCAGCGCGCGCATGTGAATCAATACGAACTGGCTTCGATGTCCGCGCTGGCTGGTTGCTTTCCGCGGGCGGCGTTCGCGGCGGATG
>JASHYE010000002.1 GCA_030043155.1 Candidatus Acidiferrales bacterium
GCCTGCCTGCCGCAGGCAGGCTTTACGCCGCCACGCTCCTGCACAGCTTGTAGAGGCGGCTTTATGCCGCCACTTTAGTGCGATCAGCTATAAAGCGTCTCGATCTTGCTCACAAATTCCGTCGCGAAATTATCCATGCGCAGCGCGAAATCCCTTATGCGGTGCAAATAAATGTTGTACGCAATCACCGCCGGAATTGCCGCGAACAGTCCCGCCGCCGTCGTAATCAGCGCGTCCGCGATGCCAGGAGCTACCGCCCGTAAGCTCGATTCTCCCGCTGCTCCCAGTCCCGAAAACGCATCCATGACGCCCCAAACCGTTCCAAACAGTCCGATGAACGTCGCAATCGAGCCAATCGTCGCCAGCCACGGCATCCAGCTTTCCATCCGCCGCACTTCATCCGCGGCGGCAAGCTGCATTTCCACCTGCACCGCTCGCGGATTTTTGAGTTTTCCCGCCGGATGCGGATTGCCTCCCGCAAGCTGCCCTTCCAGCTCGCGATAGCCGGCATCGTACACGCTCACGAATGGCGACCCGCTCGAACCCGCCCGCAGTGTATTCGGATCCGGCAGCCCGCGGCCCGTGCGAAAGAGCTGCATGAAGCGCCGCGTCCGCGGCTCCGCGACGGCAAACAATCGGTATTTCTGGAAGATAATCGCCCACGAGAAAAGCGAAAGGAACAGCAGAATCAGCAGCACCGCCCGTGCGACCCAGCTCGTCTGAAAAAATATCGCTCCCAGTCGTCCGACCAGAATTACACCCGCAACGTGCAAAATATCACTCTCTCCTTTTGGGGAAGCGTTTCCGGCGCAAAAATTACCGTAACATAGGCAATAGGAGCGGTCAAATCAATCTATCGTAATCCGATATTTCCCAGTACCTCTAACGACACATTCCGCAGCGTTCCTTCCGCCCTGCGCCGTCGCGCGCGCTGTGCTAGACTTTATGTGAATATGTCCGCCAGAATCGATATTCCGCTCGCATCCTTAGCCGTCAAACCTGCCATATTTCCCGTGGATTTAGATGCACCTCGCAGGGAGCAGGCATCTTTTTACATCGAAACTTTTGGATGCCAGATGAATGCCCACGACTCCGAGAAAGTCGCTGGCCTGCTCCTCGCACGCGGCTATCGCCAGGTGGAATCGCCCGATTCCGCCGACATGGTTCTCTTCAACACTTGCAGCATCCGCGAAAAAGCGGCGCAGAAAGTTTTCACTCGTCTGAATGATTTTCGCGGCCAGCGCGGTCAGGGCAAAGTTGTCGGCGTTCTCGGCTGCGTCGCTCAGCAGGAGGGTGAGCGCATCTTCGAACGCGCTCCCTGGGTGCGCATGGTTTGTGGGTCGGCCAGCTATCGCAATTTGCCGGCGCTGCTCGAGGAAATCGAATCCGGCGCGACGCGCGTCTCCGGCTTGAATCTCGACACGGACGAAACTTTTGAAACGGAAGTCACGCGCCGCGACAATCCTTTCCGCGCGTATCTCACAATCATCGAAGGATGCGATTACGCCTGTTCCTATTGCGTCGTGCCGCATACGCGCGGTCCGGAGCGCAGCCGCGCCAGCGTCTCGGTGCTCAATGAAGTCGTGCATCTTGTCGCAGGAGGTTTTACCGAAGTTCAGCTCCTTGGCCAAACCGTCAATTCCTACCGCGATCCTTCGTTCGCTGGACTGAATTTCGCGCAACTGCTCTCCGCTGTCGCCGCTGTGCCCGGAATTCGCCGCGTCCGCTTTACGACTTCGCATCCCAACGATTTCACGCGCGAAATTGTCGAAGTCATCGACTCCACTCCCGCGCTTTGCGACCACATTCATTTGCCCGTGCAATCCGGCTCGACTCGCGTGCTCAAAGAAATGCGCCGTACCTACACGCGAGAAGAATATGTGGAAAGAATTTCGTGGATTCGCGCCGGGTGTCGTCCGTTCAGTATCACCACGGACGTCATTGTCGGTTTTCCAGGCGAAACCGATTCCGAATTCGAGGAAACGCTTTCGCTTCTCGACGAAGTGAAATTCGACGGCGTGTTCGCGTTCAAGTATTCGCCGCGTCCCGACACAACGGCAAAAGACATGCCCGGCGCTATTCCCGAAGAACAAAAAAGCGCGCGCCTTGCGATTCTCCAGCAGCGCCAGCGAGAAATCCAAATCGTCCGAAACCAGAATTTTCTCGGTGCAGGGTTCGAAGTCCTCGTCGACGGCCGCCACGAATCGCGCGGACAATGGTCAGGTAGAACTACCTGCAACCGCATCGTAAATTTCACTTCGCAGGCGGAAAATCTTTTGGGACAATACTGTCAAGTCAAGATCACCGGAGCCGGGCCCAACAGCCTCGTCGGCGAGCACCTCGCCTAATCCGGTCCGCAAGGGAGGGCCCATGGATCGCAACGAAGAACGCAAACTGGAAGAGCAGCGCAAAGCGGAAGAAGAGGAGCGCAAAAAGCGCGAATTGCCAGGTGGAGAGTTGCGTGATCCATTGACTGAAAAGATCCTGCGTGAGCGATTGACCGAAAAGACGCGCTGGGGCCAGGGAAGTTTGCGGAAGACCACCGAGATTGCGGCGCGCGAGACGGAGCGCGAAGTCAAAATTCGCGGCTTGATGATGGATCCGGTCACCAATATGCCTGTGGTGGTTTTGAAAGCAGTGCAGGGGCAGGGCACTCTGCCGATCTGGGTGGGAATTTATGAGGCCAATGCCATCGCGCTCGAAATCGAAAAAGTGCAGACGCCGCGGCCCATGACCCACGATCTTCTGAAAAACGTTCTGCTCGGCCTCGATGTCCACGTCAATAAAGTCGTCGTCAGCGAGCTGAGGGACGACACGTTTTACGCGCTCATCTGGATGGAGCGCGGCGGCGAAATCATTTCCATGGATTCGCGCCCGAGCGATGCGCTCGCTTTGGCGCTGCGCCTCGATTGCCCGATTTACGTGGAGGAGCGGGTTTTCAAAAGCTCGCAGATCACCAGCGGCGCAGAGAAAACTTCCAACGAGGAATTGAAGCGTTGGCTCGAAAATCTCAATGACGAAGATTTGGGCCGCTACAAAATGTAAGCCGGCTTTTCGAAATCGCGGGTGAAATTTGAAAACGGGGGAGTGAATTTCGCTCCCCTTTTTTCTTTGCATCAAATTGTTGTAAGCCGCCGGCGCTATGCGATTTCGCGCTCGCGGCTCGGCTCAGCTTCCATAGCCTTATTAATGCGCATGCCGTAGAACGATTTGTAAACGAAATAGAGCGAAAGCAGGAAGAAAATCGCCGCAAGGATGTGCACCAGTTGCCCACCCGTTTGCGACGTCAACTGTACAGCCAACTCTACCGCGAGCAATCCAAAGAGCGTCGAGAATTTGATCACCGGATTGAGCGCCACCGAAGACGTGTCTTTGAAGGGATCGCCTACGGTATCGCCGACGATGGTCGCGTCGTGCAGCGCCGTCCCTTTTTGCTTCAGGTCCACTTCGACGATTTTCTTCGCGTTGTCCCATGCGCCGCCGGCATTGGCCATGAAGATTGCCTGGAAAAGGCCGAACATTGCGATGGAAATTAAATAACCGATGAAGAAGAACGGCTCGACGAACGCGAACGCCAGCGCCGCGAAAAACACGGCAATGAAAATATTGAGCATTCCTTTTTGCGCGTACTGCGTGCAGATCTGCACCACTTTTTTGCTGTCGGCGATGGAAGCTTTTTCGACGCCTTCGAGCCGGATGTTGGCTTTGATGAATTCCACCGCGCGATACGCGCCCGTGGTTACTGCTTGCGTAGACGCGCCAGTGAACCAGTAAATCATCGCGCCGCCGGCGACAATGCCGAGCACGAAAGGCGCGTGAAGCAGCGAGAGTTTGGCGACGTTTTCGGTGAGGCGATTGGTCAGCAGCATGATGATGGAGAAAATCATCGTGGTTGCGCCGACTACAGCCGTTCCAATCAGCACGGGCTTCGCCGTAGCCTTGAAAGTGTTTCCCGCGCCGTCATTCGCTTCCAGCATTTCCTTGGCGTGCGCGAAATTCACGTCGAAGTTGTAATCTTTCTTCAGTTCGCGCTGGATATCCGGAACCTGCTCGATCAGCGAGAGTTCGAAAATCGATTGCGCGTTGTCCGTCACGGGACCATAAGAATCGACCGCGATGGTGACGGGCCCCATGCCGAGGAAACCAAAGGCCACCAGCCCGAACGCAAACACCGGCGCGGCCACCATCAAATGATCAAGACCGTGCAGGCTGACCAGGTAGCCGACCGCCATCAACACAAGCATGGTCAAGCCAAGATAATAGGCGGAGAAATTTCCCGCGACGAATCCGGATAGAATGTCCAGTGATGATCCGCCCTCTTTCGCCGAAATGACGACTTCACGCACGTGGCGCGATTCAGTCGAAGTGAAGGCCTTGACCAGTTCTGGAATGAGCGCGCCGGCCAGCGTTCCGCAAGACACAATGATCGAAAGCTTCCACCATTGCGTGGGGTCGCCGCCGATATCGGGAATGATGAAATACGAAATGATGAAAGTGAACAAAATGGAGAGCAGGGAAGTGATCCACACCAGCGAAGTGAGCGGCGCTTCGAAATTCATCTTGGTCGCCTTGGCGTACTTCGCCTTGGCAATCGCGTCATTCAGGAAGTAAGCGGCCGCCGCGGCCACGAGCATCGCCACGCGAATCACAAAGATCCAAACCAGCATTTGCACCTGGACGACGGGGTTCGTCATTCCAGCGAGGATGAACGCGATGAGCGCCACGCCCGTGACGCCGTACGTTTCGAATCCGTCCGCGCTCGGACCGACCGAATCGCCCGCGTTGTCGCCGGTGCAGTCCGCGATCACGCCCGGATTGCGCGCGTCGTCTTCTTTGATTTTGAAGACGATTTTCATCAGGTCAGAGCCGATGTCCGCAATTTTCGTGAAAATGCCGCCGGC
>JASHYE010000014.1 GCA_030043155.1 Candidatus Acidiferrales bacterium
CTAGTCGTTCTTGCAATTCTGAAGATTCGCCGCGTCCGCGTGGGAGCCGTTTTTCACGATGTGAGCTACGGGCCGGCACGCGGTTGGGTTCAACGCATACGCTGCGCCTGCCAGATTTTTGCGATTCGCACTGTGTTTCGATGCGCGGAAATTCCAATTTTAACTGTTCCGGCCTCGCAACTGTCTTGGCTCCCCGAAAATTCCCGGCGTGCCGTATTCATTCCAGTAGGCGCAAATTTTCCACCTGTCGAGCCTGTGAGTTCGCGCAAGAGCCTGTCTGCGGCACCTACCGTCGCAGTCTTTGGAGTCACGGGAGGCATTCATATCGCAACGGAAGCACGCGAAATCGCAAAGGCGATGAAGTATGCCGAGGGCAGGCTGCCAGGATTGCGTTTGGATATCTTTGGCCGGGGCACTTTCGAGGCGGAAGCTGCTCTCCGCAAAGAGCTTGCGGAAACAGATATTGCGCTTTCGCTTACAGGAGTGCTCCCCGCTGGCGAAGTTCGCGCACGGCTGGCGCAAGCCGATGTTCTGCTTTTCGTCCGCGGCTCGATTTCGAGCCGTCGTAGCAGCGCCATTGCGGGAATAGTCTGTGGAATTCCCGTGGTCGGCTATCGCGGCGCGGAAACCGCTTCACCCATCACAGAAGCCGGCGTATTGCTGGTTGAAAATAATCGCGGGTTTGCACTCGCGGAAGCGCTTACCCGGGTTCTGACAGATGCAAAGCTTTACACAGATCTCTGCGAGCGCAACGTGGAAGTAACCGCAAAATATCTTTCGTGGGATGCCATCGCCGCGCAGTACACGCAGGCTTTGTCACGCAAAATGTAGCTTGCAGAATGGTTTTCTCCCAAGCTCCAGCGGCAGACATTTTCCGGTTCTCAGTCTTCCCATTTCCCGGTCGGCCAGAAAAATTCCAAGCCGACTACAAATCGGCCGGGAGAGCCTTCGTCCGGTTGGCAATACACAATCCGGCCATGCGCGCGAAATGTGCCGCTGAGGGACTGAACCAGCACGCGCTTGCCTTGCTTCCACGGAACAGCAGCAATGGCGCGCGCGCCATGCCGGCTCACATCTTCCACCGCCACCGACTCGGATGTTTCCGGCGGCTCCAACGATGTAATGCGAACCGCTGATTTGGCGGGCGTGCGCGTCTCCATTCTGGGTATTCGTGCGTGTTCCATTCGCGAATTGCTCCACTAATCAGCGTCCGCAGAGCGGACGGGCGGGGTCGCTACCTACCAGATACCGAACTTTGCTCGCCGAATCAATCCGGTGACTTACCGCTCTGGTGGTAAGGGCTTATCCGCATCAGGTCTGGGCGAAACGCCGGCCGCTGTGGAGCGTCTCCGCCGAGAGCTGGCGAAGCGCCAACTGAACTCCGAAGCGCATCTTTAACCAACTTCAGAGATTTGGATAAGGTGCGAGAGGTCTCTCAAGTCCAAGCAAGCCAAAGTGCACGATTCTGCGTTATCCTAATTCCTCAATGCCTGCATCCATTCTCATCGTCGACGATGAAGCTGGCATACGCCAGTCGCTCGGCTCACTGCTGCGCGACGAAGGCTACGAAGTCGAAGCGGTCGCGTCCGGCGAAGAATGCCTCGCCGCCGTCGATCGGCGCGCGTTCGACCTGATTCTGCTCGACGTTTGGCTACCCGGAATCGATGGGCTCGTCACGCTGGAACGCCTCAATGAACACGAAACGATTCCCATGGTGGTGATGATCTCTGGGCATGGAAAAATCGAGACCGCTGTGCGCGCTACCAAACTCGGCGCTTTCGACTTCATCGAAAAGCCCCTCTCGCTGGAAAAGACAGTTCTCGCGGTAAAAAACGCGCTGCACTATTTGCGCCTCGAAAAGGAAAACCGCCGCTTGCGCGCGGAGCTCGAGCAGCGATATCAGATTCTTGGTGAGAGCGTGCCGATGAAGGCCTTGCGCCAGCAAATCGCCCTGACCGCGCCCACGGTCGGCCGCGTCCTGATTTATGGCGAAAGCGGAACCGGCAAAGAACTGGTGGCGCGCGCGCTGCATGCGCAGAGTCCGCGCAGCAGCAATCCGTTTGTGGAGGTGAATTGCGCGGCGATTCCGGAGGAATTAATCGAGTCGGAGCTTTTTGGACATCGCAAAGGCAGTTTCACCGGTGCGAGCGAAGACAAGACGGGCAAATTTCAGAAGGCCGACAGCGGCACACTTTTTCTGGACGAAATCGGCGACATGAGCCTGAAAACGCAGTCGAAAGTTTTGCGGGCCCTCGAGGAGCAGCGCGTCGAGCCAATCGGCTCCGGAGATATGATTGCCGTGGACGTGCGCGTCATTGCCGCCACAAACAAGAAACTCGAGGACGAAATCGCGCGCAACAGTTTTCGCGAAGATTTGTTTTACCGGCTCAACGTAATTCCCTTCACCGTTCCGCCGCTGCGCGACCGCATCGAGGATATCCCTGTGCTCGCGCGTCATTTTCTCGATGAGTTCAATCGCGCATACGGGAAAAAAGCGAAAGAGCTTTCGCCGGCTGCGATTGAGATTCTCATGCGCTATCCGTGGCCGGGAAATGTCCGCGAGTTGAAGAACTTAATCGAGCGATTGGTGATCATCTGTCCCGCGCAGCAGATCGAACCGCAGCATCTTCCCCCGGAGCTTTTTCGCGGCGCGCCGCGCAGTTCGCAGCACACTTTCGCTACGCTACACGAGGCACGGTCTGCATACGAACGCGAATTTATTTTGCGCAAGCTTCAGGAAAACCAGTGGAACATGACGCGCACCGCGACCGCAATCGGCCTCGAACGCACTCATCTCTACCGCAAAATGAAGTCCCTCGGCATCGCGTCCGCACAAAATTGACAGGGCGTGGCGTTGTCGTCCCGTAAGACCCGATCAGGTCGCTTCCGAGCACCAATGCGCCAGACGTGCTACACTAGAGCATGAGCTTAGCTTACAGATTAGTCTTTCAATGCCCTAAAGGTCATCATAACATCAACTTACAGAGACGGGACGCCCCAGCATCGCTCTCTGAATCCGAAGCCATGCGCATGTACGGCAATGAAGAACTCTCATGCCCTACTCCCAATTGTGGATGGCACGGAAAAGCGTCCAAGACAAAACTGCTCCAAATCTTGCCCTTTAATTGGATCCTCTCTCCCACGTCTTAACGTGCCTGCACGAAGGCCGTGACCCACGGGGACCGGCTGCTGCTGCGTCACCTGCTTGCCGGGAGTGTTTTTGCTTAAGGGGAACCCGCCGAATTTATGGGCGTGCGGAGCGTGGTAGGATTGTTGCGTTGGCGCCGAGGCAACCTCCAAACACGAGCCACTGAATCGTGATACATTTGGATACGGATGTTACCTAAGCGGTAGTTATGAACTTCGTGACTTTGTCGAAGCGGAGGCCATTGGCTGCGGGCATTGCTGTGACGGGCTTTGCCTTTCTGGTGGCCACGTTTGCCCAGGCGCAGAGTCCGCCCGCGAAAAATGTCGCCCCACAGAATGAACAATCCTCAGGAAAATCCGGGCAGAGGCTGC
>JASHYE010000132.1 GCA_030043155.1 Candidatus Acidiferrales bacterium
CCAAATACGAATTGTTCAATTTCGCAGATAAGAAAGTCTACATTCTCAATCCTCAGGTTGAAGCAGCGAAATACGCGGGTCAAACAGTTGTGGTGAAGGGGACACTGGGTGGATTGGAGAGATTTTCGACGCGACAGGGGCTGAGCTCGGGTGCAATCCTTGTGGCATCTTCGATAACGCCCGAAGCGAACAAGTAAGGCCGCGCAGCTTCAAATTATAATTTTGCTTTGCGGCTCGCCCGCCGTCTTACGGAGAAATCACATCCAAATCATTTGCCACGATCGCCGGGCCGTGAAATTTTTCGTGGATTTCGGCGATCATTTGGGTTTCGCTCGTGTCTTGCAAAGGCACGTAATGCCAGACAATTAGCAATTTCGGTCCTGCCTTGGCCGCAATCTCGCCGAGTTCCGTCGCAGAAGTATGGAACGAAGAAAAATAAGCCACGCTCGCGGCGCTGTCAGCATCGCCGGAATAAACCTCGTGGATCAGCACATCGCATCCGCTGCACGCTTTGATGACGCTGTCCACGGGCCGTGTATCGCCTGAAATTACAATCGATTTTCCGCTGGCGTCGAACCGATATCCCAGCGCCTCCTTCCAGCTTCCGTGCTTCACGGCAAACGCCGTTACTTTTACATTGGCGTCCTGATACACGACGCCCGGCTGGATTTCGTGAGCGACGACCTGGTGTCCGGTGGTGGTTTGATGTTCCGGGCCTTCAATGCGAACGTGAATATCTTCGGCGTACGCTTTCTCGATGTTCGCCGCCATCGCTTGCGTTCCGACGGGGCCATAGAGTTGCAGCGGAACAGTTCGGTGCATCACCCACGGAGTCAAAATTAAATCCGGCAATCCCAGCGTGTGGTCCGAATGCAAGTGAGTCAGAAACGCAATGTCCAGCGCGTTCGGCCGGAGCGCCTCGATTCCGCGGTCGTAAGCGGCCGCCGCTTGCCGCACGATTCCGGTTCCAGCATCCACAATGTAGGCCTTTTCATTCACCACAATCGCGAGCGATGGCCCTTGCCGCAGCGGATCCGGCCGCGGCATTCCCGTGCCCAGAAACACCACGAAGACGCCGCGCGCTGTGCTCGCGGTCGTAGTTTGTTGTGCCTGTGCGCACGCGCCGTTCGCACCAGTCAGCAGGCAGGCGGCTGCAATCCAAATGAGGATGATTTTCGAAGCGGGGAAGGGAATCTTAATCGTCGTCGCCGAGCAGAATTGCCGCTGAAAGGACCGTACTCCACAATCCGCGCTTGTCGCCGACAGCCGACTGCGTGATATTCATGGTCCGAACAATCTTATTCGAGATGCGATAGACCTCTTTTTTTTCATCCCAGGAAAGATCCGGATCGAATTCCACGTTCAGCGTGGTGGCGAGCATTTCCGCCGCGAGCTCTTCCGCGTACTCGCCCGCGATTTCTTCCGGCTCGCCGAAGGAATGATGCTCGGAAAGATATCCATACATCGATTTGTCGCCCGGCAGTGCCACGCCGACGGAGGCAGCAATCAAACGGTGCGGTTCGCGCGTCTGATTTTCGCTGATCACGACGAACGCCACTTGTCCGGGCTTCAAGTGCTTCAAGCCTTCGCTGCGCGAAATCAATTTGCAGTGCGGCGGAAAAATGGAAGACACGCGAACGATGTTGCATGCGGCAATGCCCGCATTTCGTAGCGCCAGCTCGAAGCTCGACAGGCGCTCCCGGTGCTTTCCGACACCTTTTGTGAGAAAGATCTTTTTAGCGACGAACGCCATGCGGTGCCGGGCTGCGGTGCCTCCGTTTAGGAGTGTGGAAGATGTTCTGCCCGCAAAAAGTAACAAGAAGCAAATTCAGTGTCAATTCTTTTTCGTCCCCCGCGTGAAACTTTCGTTAGCGTTGCAGGTTCGCCGGTGCTCGCCGTTCTTGTTCCTGAGCGAGCGCTTGCTTCTCGATTGCCGCCCGTGCTTCATCGGGAACGATTCGCCAGTGGTCATCCGCCGCGGGGAATCGCGTCGTTTGTTTTAGATACTCGATCAGCAAATCGCGAATTTCCCGCTTCGACCGGTATACCACCGGCAAATCCCTATACACCGAATATCCCCCGCCGCCCGTATCGCGATAATTGTTGATGGCCACTCGCAATTTCTGTTCCGGCGAGAGAGGTTTTCCATGGAATCGCAGATTGACGATTCGACTGCCCACGGGTTGCAAGAGGTCTATTTCGTAACTGACGCCTTTCGCCGAATCGGCGTCGTATCCCGGCAAGCGCATTTTGCCCCCAGCAGGAGGCCACGACGGGTAGAAACTCGCGGCGTGCTCCAGAGCGTCTTTCAGCTCGGCGCCGGTCATCTGCACGGCATAAAGGGTGTTCTCGTAGGGATAGATCCCGAAGGCATCGCGAATCGTGACAGTTCCAGCCTTGACGTGCGTGCTTGGAATAAACATCGTGGCCAAGGAAACATCCGCATGCGCGAACTCCATCTGCGCGTCCTGAATAGCATCCACCAGCGGCTCATCCTGGTAGCGAGCAAGTGCGCCATCGAGCGTCCGGTCAGTTTTGGCAATCGGTGTGTCTAAATACGCTTCCACTTTCCTCTGGTAAGGCTCGAGCAGTTTGACGATTTCGGAATCCTGCGGCGTGTCCGCCATGGGACGAATCGTCGTCGACGTCTTCGACACTACGGCCCATTTTCCCGAAGCTTCACGCTCCATCGTTACGTCCGCGCGCGCGAGCGACCCTCCCCAATTCTTGGCTTGCGCCATCAGCACGCCATTGACAATCAGCTTCGGCATTTCCTCATGCGTGTGCCCGTAAAATAGAACATCAATTCCGGGCACTTGCTGTGCGGTTTCCAAAGCGGCATTTTCACCCGGCATCTGGACTCCGCCGTACGAAGGCTTGCCTGTCTCCGGGTTCCGGTCCAGCCCGGAATGCATAATCACGACCACCAGATCGGATTTCGCGCGCACTTCGGGAATGACCCGCTTCGCTGACTCCACAATCGGCTCAAAGGTGTATCCCGCATAATGCGCGGGAATTTCCCAGCGTGGAACGCCTGGCGTCACAAACCCAACAATGCCGACTCGAATGCCTGCGACTCGTTTGATCACATACGGCGCGATGTATCTCACTCCGCCCGAATAGGCCTCTTTCAAATTCGCTGCCAGCCAGGGAAAGTGCGATTCGCCTTTTGCTTTCCACATTTCCTGCTCGCCGAAATTGAACTCATGATTTCCGACGGCCATCGCGTCGTAGTGCATGGCGTTGAAGGCCGCGATTTCAGGGTTGGGCGCGGAAGTGTCTTCCACGGCGAAGTAATACGCAAACGGCGTGCCCTCGGTTGTATCACCGCAGTCCAACAGAAGTGTGTTTGGTGTGTGCGCGCGAATCTGTCGCACGAGCGTTGCTATTTTGGCCAGACCTTCATTCGTAGGCCGATTCGTCAGCTCATTGATCGCCAACAGATGGCCGTGCGAGTCTGTCGTGCTCAGCAGCGTGAGCGTTACAGAGCGGTTGGCCTGCTGCGTGTGATGCGCCCGCGCCGGCACGCTGGCCCCGCCGCACAGTGCCAGCAGAAAAAGAACGAGAAGAAAAGCCCGAGCCGTTTTCATAGAAAGCAGAGTATCTCACAAACACGTCGGGAACTTGAGAGGGCTTCGGGAGAAAATCTCGACTGCGGGATGCTTGCTAGGCTATTCCTGCCATAGCGGCAGCGCCGGGGCGAGTAAGTCAGTAATGGAAACCAGTTGCTTCAGGTCGTGCGGGGAGAAATCTTTCGCGCCTCGGGCCATGTTCGCTTTGCGAGACACTTGCAGCACGCCGAGCACTTTTCCTCCGCTCACAATGGGCGCACTCATGATTTTTTGGATTGGCTCGTGCCGCTGCTGGTTCAGTCGCACACCTTCAAACACGGAAGCATGCCGTACGATATTGAAATGATTGATGATTTCCGCGCGGCGCTCCCTGACGGTGCGCACGGCCAGCGCCGTATTGCTGGTCATCGGTATTTGTCCCACGGTTTGCAACTGCTCCGGAACGCGAAACCGCAGAAATCCCTCATCGGCGGTAAGCGCCAGCACGGCCACTTCATCGGCATGAACCGAAAACACGTGGCCTACGGCCTCCGCGATTTTCCCCAGGTTTGCAGCGTCCAATTTCGTTCCCCGGTGAACAATTCCATTAATGAGTGTTGCCACTTCCGCGAGAGCAGAGGCAGACATAGAAAAAGTCTACCACACGCATTTTTACAAAGTGCGAGAGTGTTCCCGTCTTGCAAACACTTCACGCGCTGAATATACTGGAATGTTTCCGGTACGCGCATCACGGCAAACAGTTCGCTGCGAACAGTTTCATATTCCCGCAGACAATTTTTCGGAGAGTGGATGGAGATCGCGGCGTCGAAACCTGACTCCAGTTATTTCTGGGACAAACTGCATTCCCTCAGCGGCATCATTCCCATTGGCGCATTTCTGGTCGAGCATTTTTGGTCCAACAGCTATGCCCTCGTAAGCCCCGAGCGCTACAACGCCACGGCCGCCGGCCTGGAGCAGATTCCCTGGCGCGTCCCTGTGGAATTCATTTTCATCTGGCTGCCCATCGCTTTTCACGGGTGCTATGGCCTTTGGATTTGGTGGCGCGGCAAATCGAACGTTCTTGCCCATCCCTGGATGGCCAACTGGCTCTACGTACTCCAGCGCTGGACGGGAATCGTCGCTTTTGCCTACATCATCTGGCACGTTTGGATCGAGCGGTTTGCCACGCACGGACGCAGCACTTTTGCTGCTGTAGCACTCCATTTCGCGGATCCCTGGTACGCGGCGTTTTACATCATCGGCGTGCTCGCCGCGTCGTTTCACCTCGGCAATGGGGTTTGGAATTTTTGCTGCAAATGGGGAATTGCAGTGACTCCGCGCGCGCAGCGCGCCGCCGGCTGGCTCGGCGCGGTTGTGGGAATCGGTTTTGCATTCGTGGGCATTCTGATCATCGCGGGATTCATTTACAACTGGCACCCATTCAGCGGGTATCTCTGAGCGATGCGCGAACCTAAAATCATCGTCGTTGGCGGTGGACTGGCAGGATTGATGGCGACGATTCGCGTTGCAGAATCCGGCGTGCCAGTGCAACTTTTCTCCGTGGTTCCTGTGAAGCGCTCGCATTCCGTTTGCGCGCAGGGAGGCATCAACGCCGCGAAAAATCTCAAGGGCGAAGGCGACTCCACATGGATTCACTTCGACGACACGGTTTACGGCGGCGATTTTCTCGCCAATCAGCCCATCGTTAAAGGAATGTGCGAAGCCGCTCCCGCCATTATCGATTTGCTCGACCGCATGGGCGTCATGTTCAACCGCACGCCGGAAGGCTTGCTCGATTTTCGCCGCTTCGGCGGCACGCTTCACCATCGCACCGCGTTCGCGGGGGCGACCACGGGCCAGCAGCTTCTCTACGCGCTCGATGAACAGGTGCGCCATTTCGAAGCCGAAGACAAAGTCCACAAATTCGAAGGCTGGACATTCCTTTCTGCCGTCATTGACGAATCGCGCGTCTGCCGCGGCATCTGCGCGATGGATTTGCGCACTATGGAAGTTCGGACATTTCCCTGCGACGCTGTGATTTTCTGCACCGGCGGCATCGGGGCCATTTTCCGGCAAACTACTAACTCGGTTGCATGCACCGGCATGGCTCAGTCGGCGCTCTTCCAGCAAGGCGTCTATTACGCCAACGGCGAATTCATTCAAGTCCATCCCACGGCGATTCCGGGCGAGGACAAATGTCGCCTGATGAGCGAATCGCTTCGCGGCGAAGGCGGTCGCGTTTGGGTTCCTCGCAAGGCCGGAGACAATCGCCCCGCGCGCTCCATTCCCGAAAAAGAGCGCTTCTATTTTCTCGAAGAGTGGTATCCGAAATACGGCAATCTCGTTCCTCGCGACGTCGCCACGCGCGCCATTTACAAAATTGTTTTCGAAGAAAAGCTCAGCCTGCCCGGCATGAATGCGGTTTACCTCGATTTGACGCATCTGCCGCGTGAGATGCTCGACCGCAAGCTCGAAGGTGTGCTCGAAATTTATCAAAAATTTGTTGGACCTGACCCGCGCGAAGAGCCCATGAAAGTTTTTCCCGCGATGCACTACACCATGGGCGGCCTGTGGGTAGACAATGAACGCCAGGCGACGAATATTCCTGGAATTTTCGCCGCTGGCGAATGCGAATATCAGTATCACGGCGCAAATCGCCTCGGTGCGAATTCGCTCGTCTCCTGCATTTATGGTGGAATGATCGCCGGTCCGAGCGCCGTCAAATATGCGCGCAATCTGGAAAAAAGCTGCGAAAGCGTTGCATCGAGCGTGTTTGACGCTGAGCGTTCTCGCCAGCAAGAGACGAACGACGCCCTGCTTAACCAGCAGGGAACTGAAAATCCCATCACCATCTGGAAAGAGCTCGGCGACCTCATGGTCGAGCACGTCACTGTCGTTCGCCTGAACGCCAATCTCGAAAAGGCCCTGCGCAAACTCGACGAGCTCAGCGACCGCTTCAGCCGTGTGAATCTCGCCGACCGCACGCAGTGGTCGAATCAAACTTTGCAGTTCACGCGCGAGCTGGGCAATATGCTCATTCTTTCGAAGGTGATTACGCTTGGCGCTCTGGCGCGCAACGAAACGCGCGGCGCGCATTTCAAGCCCGAATTCCCCGAGCGCGATGACAAGAATTGGCTCAAGACCACCAAAGCCAGTTGGAACGGCGGCAAGATTCAACTCGACTACGAGCCGGTGGACATTTCGCTTCTGCCGCCCCGGCCCAGAAAATATTAGGGCTCTGTGGCACAGGCTCTTAGCCTGTGTCGATTTGTTTTTGATTTTGCTTTTGTAGGGGTGGCTTCACGCCGCCATGTTTTGTTGTCATTCCGAGCGAGTCCCGGCGCTTTTTGTCGGGACGACGAGGAATCTGCTGTTGTCTTTGAATTTGTAGCGCAGAGCTTCGCGACTCTTGCGAAGTTCTGCGGTCTTGAATTGAGGTTTTATGCCTGACAACACATTTATCGTACGCATCAAACGCCGCGCGGCTCCTCATGAATCCGTGCGCTGGGAAGAATTCGAAATCCGCCATCGCCCGCACATGAACGTCATCACCTGCCTGCGCGACATCGCCGAAAAACCCGTCACGCGCGACGCCAAAGGCACCACCCCCGTTTCTTACGACGCGAACTGCCTCGAAGAAGTCTGCGGCGCCTGCGCCATGCTCATCAACGGCTATCCGCGCCAGGCCTGCTCCGCTCTCGTCGACAATCTTGAAAAGCCCATTCGCCTCGAGCCGCTCACAAAATTTCCCCTCGTCCGCGATTTGCAGGTTGATCGGTCCGTGATGTTCGAGAATCTCAAGCGCATGCAGTGCTGGGTTCCCATCGATGGCACCTACGCCATCGGCCCCGGCCCGCGCATGTCTCCCGAAGAGCAGCAAATCGGCTATCCGCTCGCGCGCTGCATCACCTGCGGCAACTGCCTGGAAGCCTGTCCCAAAGTGAATTCGCACACGCAGTTCGTCGGCGCTGCCATCATCAATCAAGTTCGCCTCTTCAACATGCATCCCACCGGCGAAATGCACGCCCGTGCGCGCCTCGAAGCCATGATGGGCCCGGGCGGCATTCAGGATTGCGACAACGCGCAAAATTGCGTTAAGGTCTGCCCGAAGAGCATTCCTCTCACCGAGTCCAACAACGAAATCAACCGCCAGGTCCTCAAGCACGCCACCTGGGACTGGCTCAACTGGTCGCAAGGCCCCACCGAACGTTCCGACGAATGGAAGAAACTGGGGATTCAAAAATAACGAAGGAATCCTGATGCCTTTTATCAGGACGACGATGAATGGAAAAAACTCGGCATCCAGAAATAGCTCCTTCCGGGAAGGCTCTTTGCCAGCTTTCCGAGTAGCTGTTAGCTTGCTGGGCAGTCGTATTCGTCTAAGAAGTCGAAATGGATTTTTGGGAACCTGTTCGTCAACTCTCTGACTTTCGCAGGGTTCTGGGTAATCCTGCAGTTGTTCCCGAGTGTTACCCGAGTGAGATTGGGAAGCTCTTTCAGGAAATCCGGAAGATCGTTCAAATCGTTTCCATTCAGTTCAAGCACGCGCAGCTCCTGCAGTCTGGCGACGACAGGTGACACTTCCTTAAGCGAATTGAATTGAAACCGAAGCTCTCTAAGCTTCGGAAGGTCGCCCACAAACGAGGGTATTTCTGTAAGTCCGTTTCTTCCCAAATCCAGATAAACAAGGTTTTTCAGTTGGGACATCGTACCGGGAAATCTGTGGCGTTCCTGCGGCTGCGGGCCACGCTCGCGGCCAACTGAACGCGGGTCCTGCGCGCCATAGAGAACCAGTTTTTCCAGTGAGCGCAAATTCCCAATACTCGCTGGCAGAACCGGGTTCATAACACACCCGTTGCCATTGTCGATGATCAATTCTCTGAGTCTGGTTAGCTTGCCAATAGAATCGGGCAGCACCTTTAGGGTCTCAACGCACTCGATCGAAAGCGACTCCAAATCCGGGTAGCTCTCAAGCTTGTCGAGCAGTCTTGCGTTCTTTTCCGAAATCTTAAGGGCCTTCGCAGATGACGATGATGCACGAGGAACCGGCATCGCAAGTAGCGCGAGGCTCATCAGGACGCCAATGGTTCCCGACGCCATTTTGCTCATGAACGGATGCTATCAGAAGGCTGATTTAAGCACGTTCATTGGAAAAACTAATGTTAACTCCTAGTAAGCCCGCTGACCGGAAACGCCTCGGCATTCAGAAACAGTTATTGTCATTCCGAGAAGCGGTTTATTCTTCGCGTAGCGAAGAATGGCGACGAGGAATCTGCTTCTATGTTTTTTTCAAATTTTCTTTGCCGTCATCGCCTCGCTGCGTTACTCTTTTGCGCCGGAGGAAACCCGAATCATGCGCAGCTTTGCTTCGACCGCGTGCGGTCTGCTATTCTTGGCGTTTCCAATTATCGTGTCGGCCCAAACTCCCAAAATCTCCGCTCACGCTCGCGCCCTGCACTTTGGCTCCATCGTCATCGACACGCATGATGATACGACGCAGCGCCTTCTCGACCCGAATTTCAATCTCGATGCGCGCCACACCGACGGCCAAATCGACATTCCGCGCATGAAGGCCGGCGGCCTCGACGGAATTTTCTTTTCGATCTGGATGCCCGGTACCATCACGGGACCAACGGCAGTCGAAAAAGCGCTGGACATGATTGATGCCGTGCGGGAACAGGCCCGCCTTCATCCGAACGACATTATGCTCGCGCGCACCGCAGCCGATGTCCGCCGCGCTTTCGCCGAACACAAAATCGCCGCACTCATGGGCGTCGAGGGCGGCCACATGATTAATGACGATCTTGCTGTCCTCGACACTTTCGCTGCTCTCGGCGTGCGTTACATGACGCTGACTCATACCGTCAACACCGACTGGGCCGATTCCGCCAACGACAAGCCCGCGCACAACGGCCTCACCGATTTTGGCAAGCAAGTTGTCCTGCGCATGAATCGCGACGGCATCATGATCGACATTTCTCACACGGCCGACAAAACTTTCTATGACGCGATTGCCACGAGCAAAGCGCCGGTGATCGCTTCGCATTCCTCGTGCCGCGCTCTTTGCGATGTTCCGCGCAATATGACTGACGACATGATTCGCACGCTCGCCGCGCATGGCGGAGTCATTCAAATCAATTATCACGTCGGCTTTCTGAGTCAGGATTACGTGAATTACAACAAAGCGCATCCCGAAATCGGCAAGAAAATACAGGACGAAGTGAACGCGAAGTGCAAGCCAGATGACGAAGCCTGCTCGATCATGACCGAGGATGAGCTGACCCACAAAGCTATGCTCGACGGGACGCTTCCGCGCGTCAACTGGACGAAGATCGTTGACCACATCGACCATGCTGTGAAAATCGGCGGCATTGATCATGTCGGACTCGGCTCGGACTATGACGGCTCCGATATGCCCATTGGGATGGAAGACGTCACGCACTTGCCAGAAATTACGCAGGCGCTGCTCGATCGCGGGTATTCCGATGCGGACATCAAGAAAATTCTCGGCGAAAATACTTTGCGCGTGATGGCCGAATGCGAGCGCGTCAGCCGCGAAATGCAATCGCAACCATGACATTCCGCTTGGAGGAAACAGGAAGAATGAAACTCAGCAAAACCGTCAATTTTTTCGCAGCACTGGCTCTTTGTTGCGCCGTCGCACCTGCAATTTCCGCTCAGACGACCACTCACAGTACACAAAGGAGACGTATGTCCACTGGCTCGCTTCTGAATCCTGCTTCGCTTCACGCCACGGCGCCGGCCGTTTTTCATGTGCGCTTTCACACGACGAAGGGCGACTTCACGATGGAAGTCGTGCGCGCCTGGGCGCCCAACGGCGCTGACCGCTTCTATAATCTGGTCGAACATCATTTCTACGATGATGCGGCGCTGTTCCGGGTGATTCCGAAATTCGTGGTGCAGTTCGGTATTCCCGCCAATCCGCGGTACGGAAAAATCTGGGCTAACGCCAATATCAAGGACGATCCCGTCAAGGAAAGCAACCTGCCCGGGTACGTCAGTTACGCGCAAACTTCTCAGCCCAATTCGCGCAACACACAGGTGTTCATCAATCTCGGTAACAATGCGCGCCTTGACGGCATGAACTTTGCGCCGTTCGGCAAAGTGACCGAAGGCATGCCCGTTATCGAATCATTGTACAGTGGCTACGGCGAGCAGCTCACTGGCTTGCAGGACCGCATCACCAACGAAGGGAACGCGTTCATCGACAAGAATTTCCCTAAGGTGGACAAAATCATCACCGCGCGCGTCGTGCCCGCCGCTCCGGCGCACCCTGCGACGCATTCGTCGTCACAGTAGAGTGATGAGGCAGTTGAATTGAAGCCGCGTCGCGCACAGCCGCACAACTTCTATTGGCATTCCAAATCTTCGCCTGCGCGCACTTTTCGCCACAGGCGGAAATATTGCCCCCACATAACCGCTGCAATGCCCCAGATGAATGCCGCACCCGTGCCGATGCTCGGGCCTCCGGCGAGCCGGTGATAAAAGAAAAACGGAAGGGGCATCAATGTAAGAAAAATCGCAAATAGCAGCGCTGCCACATGACGCCGCACTCTTGCAAAAAACTGGACCCAGCACAGCGCCGCAATACCCCAAAAAACCGTCATCGTCCACATCCAAGCCAGATGCTCCTTCGCGGAAGGGCGCGGGCCACCGCCAAAAACGTGATGCAGAACCTCGATCAGCGAGAAGACCGTCAAAAAACTCGCCACAGCGAGAACAAAGGTCCGGTGCCGCGCGCGGGTGAAATAGACGGCCCACATAACCACGGCGAATCCCCAGTAAAATGCCGCAGTCCAAGGGTCGTTGCGCACCATCATCCACGAAATGTGTCCCTTGCTGTAGACAAATGCCAGGGGCGCGAGCGTGAAAAACACCGCCATGCCAAAGAGCATCCTCTTGCGCCACATCTGGCGATGGACGGATTGGAGATCGCGCTTTTCCTTTTTCGCCTCTGGCGCAACGGCCACCGCGGTCTGCAACATTTCGAGCGATCTCGCCGATCCTCGCGCCATTCGCTCGAACTCCGGATTTTCGCGAAAATACTCTTCGACCAGCGTGCGCGTGTCCGTGCTGGCCTCGCCGGAAAAATACACCGGCAGCAAATCGTTCATCACGTCTCGTGTTACCTTCATTGTGGTTCTCCTAAAGGCTTTGAACCCTCGCGTGCCGGGTTTCGTGCTTCCATCAATTTCGCTCGCGCCCGATGCACTTTTACCTTCGCCGTGGTCACTGGAATCTCCATCGTGGCGGCAATTTCTTCGTATGGCATGTCGTCCAGCGTTCGCATCAGCAGAATTGTGCGGTCAATTTCCGGCAGCTCTTTCAGGGCGGCCATCACCGCTTTCAACTCTTCTTTTTGTTCCAAATGGGCCTGCATGCCGATGGTGGAATCCGGCTTCGTTTCATCGAGCTCCGTTTTGCGCCACTCGCGGCGCTGCACGTCGTGATAGGCATTGCGCGCAATTGTGAATAAATAGCTCTTCACGGTGGGCTGGCGAATGCGCTCCTGCGCCAGCCACGCTCGCATGAACGTGTCCGACGT
>JASHYE010000133.1 GCA_030043155.1 Candidatus Acidiferrales bacterium
AAATGAGATGAGAAAGGCCGCCGCGTCCGCCGACGGGGAGCCATCCAATCAGCACGGAAAAAACGAGGATGAGCAGCGGACCGAGCGCGAAATTGGGAACCGAGAGGCCAAGCAGCGTGAAAAATCCGACGGCGTGATCGGTGAGCGTGGCGCGGCGCTGCGCGGCGATGATTCCGGCAGGAATTCCAATCGCACAGCAAACAATCAGAGCGGCGAGGGCGAGTTCGAGCGTCGCGGGATAATGTTCGAGCACGACACTCAAAACGGGCTGCTGAAAACGGAAGGATTCGCCAAGATTGCCGCGCAGGACTCCAGTCAGATAATTGCCGTACTGCACGGGAACGGGCTTATCGAGGCCGAGCGCGTGGCGCAATTGCACTTGATCCGAGAGCGTGGCGCCTTCGCCGAGCATTTGCTGGACGGGATCGCCGGGAATGAGGTGCGCGAGCGCAAAAACCATGGTGATGATGAGCCAGATTGCGGGAAGCGAATAGGCGAGGCGAAGGGAGATGTAGCGCGTCATTCATTCTCCTGGCCGTTTTCGTGGGCGGCGTCTTCACGCGCGTCTTTCCGGGCATTTTGCCGATGCTTTTTGCGTGCGCGACGCGAGGAGCTGCGGGATTCGGATGACGCCGGTGATGGGACGCTCGCAGATGAAGTTGCCGCAGGAGGTGTTGGTGGCGCGCCGACAGTGACTTTCTCCGCTGAAGGCGTGAGCGCGCTCAGGTCGTTGAGGCGCTTGATCTTCACGCGCGAAATGCGGCGGCCCTCCATTTCCATGATGGTGAAACGATAGCCGTGGTCTTCGAAGCTTTCGCCTCCGCGCGGGAGAAATCCCAAATGGCTGAGCACAAATCCGGCAAGGGTTTCGTAGACGAAATTCTCGGGCAGGTTCACGTGAAACTGAACCAAATCGTGAATCTTCAGAGAAGCGTCAAAGATCACGGAGCCGTCGGCGAGAGTGAGCGGATGCTCAACGACGTCGAATTCGTCGTGAATTTCGCCGACCATTTGTTCGAGGATGTCTTCCAGAGTGACCAAGCCGAGGATTGTGCCAAATTCGTCCACGGCCATCGCCAATCCCGTGCGATGAGTGCGAAATTCGAGGAGCAGTTCGATGGCGGGCTTGGATTCCGGCACGATGAGAACGTCGCGGAGAATGTTTTTCAAATGGAAGTCGGAAGAGGGCTGATCGTCCTCGGCGTGGCGCGCACGGTCAAGCAAAATCCAGATTAAATCCTTTATGTGCACGAAACCGAGAACGTGATCGAGCGTGCCCTGATACACGGGAATGCGCGAGCGCTGGGTGATGGCGATGACTTTCATCACGTCTTCGAGGGAGGCATCGGCGGGAAGGGCGTGAATGTCCGGGCGCGGCACCATGATTTCGCGGACCTGAACATCGCCGAGATTCATCGCGCCGTGAATAAAGCGCTCCTCCGCAGGAGCGAGCACGCCGCGCTCGCGGGCCTGTTCGACGAGAATGCGCAGCTCTTCTTCTGAACGAATCGCGGCGTGAGCGCGAGTGCTTTTGACGCCGAGAGCTTTTACGAATTCCCCGGCGAAAGCATCGAGAAGCTCAATGGCCCAGCGAAACGTATTCAAAAACCATTGAAACGGACGCGCGACCAGCAGGGCGACGCGTTCGGCCTGCGCGAGGCTCAAATTTTTCGGGACCAGCTCGCCGAGAACGACTTGCAGCACGGTCAGCACGCCGAAGGCCCCAACCAGAGCAGCACTATGCGCGGCAAGAGCGGCGTAGCGTCCGGGAACATCACGGAAGAGAGGGTCAAGAAATCGCGCGAGCGTCAGTTCACCCAGATAGCCGAGAGCCAGGCTGGTCAGCGTGATCCCTACCTGAACGCCGGAGACTACTGTGCCCATGTCCGCAGCAAGTGTTTCGACGATCTTCGCGCGCAAATTCCCCTGCTTGACTAACTGGCGAATCCGCGATTGGCGCATGGCGACGAGGGAAAACTCGACGGCCGCGAAAAATCCGTTGATCGCAATGAGCATCAGAATTAGGAATAAGCGCAGGACAATCATTGATTCAAAGCTTCCCCCAAGCTCTCTCGCGATTGTAGCAAGAGCGCTGCGAGGAAGCGTGCTGGAGGGGGCTCAGCTTGCGTGAAGAGTCACGCGTGTTCGTTGGGAGAGGCAATTCGCAGAGGCGCAGTTGGTAATCGGTCAGTTTGAATTTTGACTGCTTGTGTCACGATCAAGAAAATTCAAACTGACCATTACGCGGCATTTGGCCTTAACGTGCACGTGCGATAGAATGTGCGTCCATGCCTGCGACACCGAACAAAGCGCCGGAGCCGGCGCGCAAAGGCGAGTTTGAAAAGTCGCTTGCGCGGCTCGAAGAGGTAGTGAAGCGTCTCGAATCGACGGATTTGCCACTCGACGAGGCGATGAAGCTTTTCGAAGAGGGCGTCAACCTCTCGCACGATTGCCAGAAGCAGCTCGAGGAAGCCGAGGGGAAAGTCGAAATTCTGCTGCGGAAGGCGGACGGCAAGCTCGCGGCTGAGCCATTCGACACGGGCGACGACACTCCGACCTCGCAGCGTTGAATTTTGCGAATTATTTGCGGACGCGGCGACATTTCAAAAACATTCCATGAGCCAGCCGTCGTTTTTTGCAGAAGACCAGTCTGTCATCGAATCCGCGCTCGAAAAACTGCTGCCCGCTGAATCCACGCGGCCCAGCACAATCCATCAGGCGATGCGCTACAGCGTTTTTGCCGGCGGGAAGCGCGTCCGGCCGATTCTTTGCTATGAAGCGGCGCGCGTTTTTTCGCAGCACGTCGATGCAGCCGCGACAGTTGGATGCGCGCTGGAGTTCATCCACACGTATTCGTTGATTCACGATGACCTGCCCGCGCTGGACAATGATGATCTGCGGCGCGGAAAACCGACCTGCCACAAGAAATTCGGCGTGGCGATGGCGATCCTGGCGGGAGACGGGCTGCTGACGCTGGCGTTCGAGACGCTATCGAATGCGGACGTTGGCGCTGAACGGCGAGTACGCATCATTTCGGAAATTGGCCACGCCGCGGGAACGGTGAACGGAATGGTCGGCGGACAAGTCGCGGATGTGGAAGCGGAGGGCAAGCAAGTCGACGGCGCGGCGCTCGAATACATTCATCGCTCGAAGACGGCGGCGCTGATTCGAGCTTCCGTTGTGGCGGGCGCGATTGCTGGCGGCGCGCATGACGAAGATGTGGCGCGGCTCGGGCGATTTGGCGAGGCGGTTGGCTGGGCGTTTCAGGTGATTGATGATTTGCTCGACGTGGAAGAATCGTCTGCGGCGTTAGGAAAAACTGCCGGGAAAGATCGGGTGCAGAAAAAGGCGACGTATCCCGGTGTGTTTGGCATCGAGAAATCGCGAGCATTCGCGCAGGAACTGAGCCAGCGCGCCCATCGCGAACTGGATTGCTACGGCGAGCGCGGCGCGCGGCTGCGCGAACTGGCGAATTATTTGCTTTCGCGGCGCGCGTGAGTTGACGGGGCTGATTTTCGTTTTGAATCCGCCGTAGATTCGCCTCTTTTCGAGTATTTATTTTTGTTTTTCGCTGTTATCTTTGAAAGCGAATGATCGCTCCGAAGACGCTGGACCTCGCGCTGCTGACCGCCGCTGTGCTCGGATTCAAGCACGGATTCGACTACGATCACATCGCCGCGATTTCCGACATAACCAACGTCGAAACAGAACCGCGCCGCGCGATGCGCATGGGTTTGCTGTACGTGCTCGGCCACGCGGCGACAGTCGCAGCGCTTGGCACGCTGGTCATCACGTTTCAAACTTCCCTTCCGACGACGTTGGATAATTGGGCCGAACGGCTTGTGGGCCTGACGCTTGTGATTCTCGGAATCTACGTGCTGGGCTCGATGTTCCGCAACGGAGCGAAAGTGCAACCGAAGTCGCGCATTCTGATTTTGATTAATGCATTTCGCTGGGCGGCATGGAAAACGCGTCAACTGCTTCACGGCGAAAAAACCGAACGGCCGGCGAGCGCGAGCTGGAATTACACGAAGAAGTCCGTGTTTTTTATTGGCGTGATTCACGGACTGGGCGCCGAAACGCCGTCGCAACTCTTGGTTTTTCTGCTCGCCGCGAATCTCGGAGGAGTGGGGCGCGGATTTTTGGGCCTGGCGATGTTTCTGGCGGGCTTGCTGCTGATGAATACTCTGATGACTGCTTCGGCAGTTGGCATTTTCAACTTGAGCGCGACGCGCGAGCGCATGATGCGAGTGGTTACCGCGCTCACCGCTGTTTACAGCCTCGTTGTTGGGGTTATTTTCCTGCTTGGCTCGGCTGCAATTCTGCCGCCGCTGGGCGGCTGACGCTCTCTCCACAATTTCCCATGAATGCGAAAAAATGCAGGATCGACGTGCTGCTGGTCGAACGCGGACTTGCGTCTTCACGCCAACGCGCACAGGCAATGATTCTCGCGGGACAGGTGCGCATTAGCGGGCAGCGCGCGCGTAAAGCAGGCGAGAGCGTGGCGGCCGACGCGCAGATCGAAGTCATGGAGGCTGAGTCGAAGTACGCCAGCCGTGCGGGCGCGAAGCTCGAAGGCGCGCTTGCGGATTTCTCTGTGGATGTGCGCGATAAGATTTGCCTCGATGTTGGCTCGTCGAATGGCGGATTCACGGATTGCTTGCTCCAGCATGGCGCGCACCGCGTTTACGCAGTCGACGTGAACATCGCGCAGCTCGATTGGAAGCTGCAACGCGATGAGCGCGTCCGTGCAATCAAGAAGAATGCGCGCTTCCTCAAGCCGGAGGATATCGGCGAGTCGGTGGCGATTGTTACGGTAGACGTTTCATTTATTTCCGTGACGAAGATTTTGCCCGCGGTCGCGGCGATTGCGCAGCCCGGCGCGGACTTCCTGATTCTGATCAAGCCGCAGTTCGAACTGGAAAAGAAACTTGTTGGGAAAGGCGGAATCGTTCGCGACGCGCAATTGCATGAGCGCGCCATCGCGAGCGTGCGCGCTGCGGCGGAAAAATGCGGACTTACGATTTTAGGCGTTCAGCCCAGCCGCATCACCGGCGCGGAAGGCAATCAGGAATATTTTCTCCACGCGCGCCGCTG
>JASHYE010000134.1 GCA_030043155.1 Candidatus Acidiferrales bacterium
CTTTGCTGATGCCCAAGTCTCGCATCAAATAGGCGAGGACCATTGAGTACAGCATCACGTCGAAGGAATCGAGCATCCACCCTGCGCCGCCGGCGAGCAGAGAATCGCGCTCGGCCGCAGTCATCTTCTGCGGCCACTCCAGGCCGAGAATTTTCCGTGTGGGACGTTCGGCGGTGAGTCCTAAGGACAGCGCAATGGCTCCCGCGCTTCAGCGCAGTCTCAGCGATAGGCCGAAGCAGCGCCGCGATTCTACTCGCGCAAATGAGCGGGTTCAAATCATCTGGCTGGCAGCGGAAGCTCGAGCTGAGAAATCGAGGAAAGGTTGCTGCTTCGGCGGTGAGCCTGTTAGGCTCGCGACAACTCGCACGCGAGGTCGTTGTTTGGGCTTGCTACAACCATGCCTCACTGCTCTAAATGCGGAACTGTGGTGGACGCAGGGGCGGCCTTTTGCCATAACTGCGGCGCTTCCACAGGAGCTGCAGTAGCCGCGCCACCAGGTGTTGCAATGCCGACGCAAACAGGTCTATCGGAGAATGTTGCTGGATTACTCTGCTACGTTCTGGGCTGGATCACGGGACTGATTTTCCTGCTCATCGACAAGCGGCCGTTTGTTCGGTTCCATGCGGCGCAGTCGCTGATCGCGTTTGGCGCGCTTCAGATTATTAGCATCATCCTGACCATGGGATTTGTTGGCGGCAGCGTGTTTAGCGGCGCGTTTTCCTGGTCGGCATTTGGCTTTTGGATCACGATGCGGCATCTGGTCGTTTTGATCGCCTTCATTGCGTGGATCGTTGCCATGATTAAAGCCTACCAGCATGAGCGATTTCGGTTTCCTATCGTTGCCGATTTCGCTGACCAGATCGCCGGTAAATAGCCCAATTGCCGCTCAGCAGGGGTTCTGCTACGCTTGTTTGCAAATTTCGGAGAGGTGTCCGAGCGGCTTAAGGAGCACGCTTGGAAAGCGTGTGTAGGAGAAATCCTACCGTGGGTTCAAATCCCACCCTCTCCGCCATTCCTTTGTTTTCAGTGGGTTAGGGTTCTTCCTTAAACGTTTCCCTAAGATATCCGGGCGAAGCAGAGAAATCTGTGGCGGATGCGGACTTTGTTCCGAAGCCGAAGGTCGTAAAGAGAGGCACGGATGGCGATTGACGATTTTGTTTCTGGCGGTTTAGCACCGGCGTGACTGGGTTTGGGATCGCTCACATAAAGCATGCGAATCATTCTGATGAGTGAGTTCGCGGTGCTTTCGTGGCGAGGTGTGGCCGTGAACCGTGATTTCCGTCCTGAATCGGCTCGCCAAGTCAGAAACGACGCCTGAATCCAGATCCAGTGAAGATCATTTTCGGGCAGCGAATCAGAGAGGGGTAGCAAAAAAATGCCGACGCCAGATATCCTGGCCAGCTGCCAGCGACGCGCACGTTCGTCGAGATCGTTATCGTGAAGCCTTCGATATAGCATCTTTGAACAGCTCTGGAAGTACACGCCTGCCATCGAACTATGGGCATGTTGTCCAGCCGCGTAGCAGGCGAATGCGTAACGCATACTAAACGCGGCTTCTGAGTCGCGCATAGAACCGCCGCGCCTTGATGCGATTACCGCAGAGCTGCATGTTGCACCATCGCCGGGAGTGATTTTTGCTGTGATCCAGAAACAGCCACCGGCACTTGTTGTTTCGGCACTCGCGAACATGATGGCACTCCGGCGATGTCAGGAGGCTGGCCGCCGCATCGATCACTGGCCAGAGTGGCCCGTCCGGAACTTCGGCGAGATCGCAATGGGTGCGAACTAACCCATGCTCATGCCAAGCGACTTTGTCCGGTACGCGTGCCTCCTTCAAAAAGTGATTGAAAATCCGCAAACGCGCTTCGTTTGCGCGCCGCCCTCTCACGGCTGACAAAAACAGAAAATAAATTGTCTCGCGGAGCTCGATGGCCCGCTTCAGGGTTCGGCGGGCGTCCGCCGCGCTCGTCTTCGCGAGAAGCTTCCTCATCTGCCGCTCCGTGATGACTCCGGATTGGCGCGAGAACAGCAGTAGCCGTTCGTAGCTCGAGAGCAATTCGATGCGCCGTTCCGAGTCGTAGCGAAAGTCCAGCGTGTTGGAAAAATTGAGCGCCAAATGCCCGCCGACGATTTGAAAACCCTTCGCCATATATGCCTCCAGTGAGTATAACCGATAATCCAGTTCTTGACAGGTTAGGACAATGTTTGTGATCCTATAACTGCCAATTTTTCACAACACTGGTTACTGACAATGGACAGCCGCAACTTGACTGCCACGCCAAAACACACCGCTAGAAATGCATATGACGAATTACTAAAAGAAGCTGCCTCCCACGCACGACACTATCTGCAGACGATTCGCGAGCGCCACGTGGGCGTGACCGAGGCGGCGCTCCAAGGATTGACCGCGCTAGGCGGCTCACTTTCCCCGCACGGAGAAGATCCGTCATCTGTTCTCAAGCTTCTTGATGAAGTCGGTTCTCCCGCTACCATGGCAAGCATGGGCGGGCGTTTCTTCGGAGGCGTAATCGGAGGCGCATTTCCCGTAAGCGTTGCAGCTCACTGGATGGCAGACGCCTGGGATCAAAACGCCTGCCTCTTCGATATTTCTCCAGTGTCGGCTTACCTCGAAGACGTTGTTCTTGCCTGGTTGCTGGACTTGCTCAGTCTGCCTGCAAGCTGCGCGGGAGTGTTCGTAACCGGCACGCAAATGGCCGACGTGACGGCTTTAGCCGCCGCACGCAGCGCCGTCCTGCGGAAAATCGGGTGGGATGTCGAGCGCGATGGCCTCTTCGCCGCGCCTCCGATTACAGTAATCGTCGGCGAAGAAGTCCACGCCACCATGCTCAAGGCTCTCGCGCTTCTCGGTTTTGGCAAAGGCCGCGTGCGGATTGTCCCCACCGATGGACAAGGACGTATGCGTCCATCGCTCGTTCCTCGCGTACCGGATCCAGCTATTGTCTGCGTTCAGCTCGGCAACGTGAACACGGGCGCTTGCGATCCTATCGGCGAAATCTGCGATATCGGCCACAATTTTGGCGCATGGGTCCACGTCGACGGCGCATTCGGCCTGTGGGCAGCCGCTAGTTCTCAGCGCAAGCATTTACTTGCAGGACTAGATCGCGCCGATTCCTGGGCGACCGACGCGCACAAATGGCTCAATGTCCCTCACGATAGCGGTATAGCCATTGTCCGCGATACCGACGCTCTGCGGCGCGCGATGTCGATTTCCGCATCGTATTATCCGCCCGATCCCCAAGCAAAACGCCAACCCATGCAATTGGGACCTGATTCATCGCGTCGCGCCCGCGCGATCGAAATCTGGTCAGCTTTGCGCTTCCTCGGAAAGCGCGGAGTGGAAGAACTCATCGACCGCACCTGCGGGCATGCGCAAAAATTTTCGACCAGCCTTCGCGCCGCAGGATATGAAGTGCTGAACGACGTTGTATTGAATCAGGTGCTCATATCCTTTGGCGATGACGAAAAAACCGCTCGCATCATCGACGCCATACAGGCCGAAGGAACTTGCTGGTGTGGCGGCACCATTTGGAAGGAGCGCAAGGCGATGCGCATCAGCGTTTCCTCCTGGGCGACGACCGAATCGGACGTAACGCGCAGCTTAGATGCTATATTAAGAATCGCTGCGGCCGACCGCCCATCCGACTCTTTGCAGAGAGAACTCGTCTGATGAAACTCGGCGTCGTGGGTATCAGGTCTTCTTGGGGCCGTGTTTTTGCGCACAAAATAACGCACAACACAATGGAAGTTGAAATTTCATATTTCAGCGCTTCAACAAAGATGCATTCTTCCCAATCACTCTCTTACCTGGCTTGCGAGTAAGGTGGAAAATGTTGATCCCGGATTTTCCATCGGATACGTAGCCCCATCGTTGAGTCATATGGCTCGGATCGTCCAGAGTTATCTCTAAACTGGTGTTGTGCCAATCGGCAGGAGTTTTCGTTCCTGTTACGCGAACATGTTCACCCACTGACTCATTCAATTAAATCTACGCCTCTAATGGTTCATCTTTCGGAGGATACTCTTTGCGCGTGAACGTCTTCGGTGCGAATCCAGGTTTTTCCTCCATCGTGTGATTCTTCGGCGTACCAATGGAAGGACTGGGGTGTAATTTCAGAGAAAATCCATCGCTCCGGATAATCACCCTTGACGGTTTTTGTTTCCTGGACGATATCGTTGCCTACCCTTCTGCCGACCACCCTTTTAATTAGTTGATTCGACGGATCAAACCAGATGCATTGCCAGGCATCGTTTTTCGGGTCATAGATGCGAACCGTGGTGCCAAAGTCCTTGGGATGATCTGAGTGATCGGATGCGTCTTCCCAGACATCCTGAATTGCTGTTCCGTAGAGAATCCATCCGAAATGAATGTAGCCAGGGCCGTTTTGGATCACGTTCCCTTTGAAGTCGAAAAATTTGTCATCAATCTTCCAGTCGCCAACAAATTGCCCGAAGAGCATAAGTTTGTCTTTGAAGGCCGATGCGGGACCAGTTGATACGAGATCTTCGATCTCGGCATGACTTGAATGCCCAGCAACAGAAGGGCCCTGGTTTGCGGCCAGAGGTACAGGGCTGAAAAATGCACACGACAGCATACTGAGCAACAAGATCTTCAAACATCCCATCCCGCCCTCCTTATTGAAACTTTAAAGTAGGCGGGACTTATCCCCAAAACTTGCAGTTTCTTGCTATTCTGGAGTGACTGGATATGAATCGAGCGACCACGCTTGCGCAAAACTCATTAGCGAGGATTTTTCGGTTTGACCATCCCTCGGGAATGGAGCATCGAGACGAGGCCGTGGAGCCTTCGAACTCCTATGCAGTGAGCTTTGTCGAACACGGTTCGTTCTCGGTAGTCCGGTCGCAGGAGTCTTGGACATTCCAAGAAGATGATGTGCTTCTTTCGTATTTGGGAGATTGCGAGAAATATCATCATGCAACTCGGACTCCCGATGACGTTTGCCTGTCTGTGAATTTCGCTCCAGAAGTCGTCGAAGAAATGTTAGGGAAAGCACCGCGAAGTGGAAGTCCGCTCAGGATCCCGGCATGTGACCGAACGATTTTTCAGCAGTTCCGCTTAAAGGAAGCGTTGCAGAGCAAGGAATCACTGGCAATTGAATGTGCGACGTTAGGGTTGATCCCTGCCCTTTTCCCCGAGGGACAGGAATGGAGAAGAGATTTACATCAAAGGGGGCGGTTTCTACATTACCTGACAAAAGTTAAAGATGCGGTCCATTTGTTGGAGTCAGAGTTTGATCAGCCTCATTCTTTATCCGAGCTGGCGCATCGTGTCGCCATGAGCCCCTTCCATTTTTCTCGAATCTTCAAGGGACTCACAGGGAGTTCGCCACACCAATACCTTCTCGAACTTCGCTTGGCGTACGCTTCACGCAGGCTTCGCGACGGCGCCAAGGTTACAGCCACCGCGTACGAGAGCGGGTTCGAAAACTTGAGCCACTTTATACGGATGTTCCGCAGACGGTTCGGGATCCCGCCGACAATCTACTGTCAACGACACAGCAGAGCGAGATAAGTCCGCTTTGTGTCATGAGGCAATTTTACTCATCTGTCTATGCTCGCTGGCACTGCAGTACTGAAAGGCGCAGTCCAGGCCGGAGCGGATTCGCCCGGCCCGCTTTGCAGTCGGCTCTCGATTAACAAAACGGAGTGCACAAGCCGAACGGATGCGGCATTTGCATGTCAAGCTTCCTATGCAATCCGTGTGAAGTACTGTTTCCCAGGATGGGCAGGACATACCCCCAAGTGTGATCGATAGCTTGCACTTTTTTGCTTTTGATCACGCGGAATTAAGGTTTCCATCCGGTCGAGATGGCCTATGCGCAAGCCGTCTAATCAGTGTTGGTCGCGCATTATTTCGAAATATAGGTCAGAGGATTCCGTCTGTGGCCTTCAGTTATCGAGCGCTACCCGATGAACGAGAATAGCAAGAAAGAGCAAGTTTCGAGTGGCGTTCAGTGCCTTAATCTTCTTGGGCCAGACTTCAGAGAAGATCATTAAAGGAGGGAATTACTCGGTGCGATCGGCAAACGGTGTCGCCAAAGAGACTGCGGGAAATGAAGTATCAGAAATTGGGCGGCGGCAGTTTCTGGCTTCCGCTGCTGCATTGGGTTTGCTCGCATCGGCCCTCAAGCCACTCTCAGCACGTGCGAGCACCGGTGCCTCGGTCACGTCCAAGGTACAGACTGTGAAGCAGACTATCGCGATCGTCGAGGCTCCCTCTAACCTGGGCCTTCGCCCACCATCCCCTGGCAGGCAGCCAGGGGTGCGGCGCCTTGCACAAGCATTGGTTGCCGACGGCCTTCCGAAAGCCATTGACGCTGTGCGGGAAATCCGCGTGGATCCGCCGCAATATTCGAACATCATCATTCCGGGGGACGGCGTCAGGAATGCCCAGGCAATCTATGACTATGCGCAGCAATTGGCAAAAGTAACGGACCACGTACTTGACAGCGGGCAATTCCCGCTTGTACTCGGCGGAGATTGCAGCATCCTTTTGGGGAATTTGCTGGCGTTGCAGAAAAGGGGCCGCTACGGCTTGGTTTATTTGGATGCTCATTCCGACACGGACCTGCCCGCTGCAGACCATTTAACGTCTGGCGCAGGCTCGGACGTAGCGGTAGCTACAGGCCACGGCGTGACCATGCTCAGAAAGCTCAATGGCGGGAGTCCTTTAGTTCACCCCGAGGATACGGTTCTTTTCGGTTATATCGAGTATTGGAAGATCAAGGGCGATCCGCTCAACGCTTTTTCCCTCACCGAAGTGCGCAAGCTGGGAATCCAGCGCACCGTCGAGCAGGCGATAAATGTCTTCCGCAACAACGGCGTGCGTGGATTCTGGATTCACTTGGACGCGGATGTCCTGAACGACACGATCATGTCCGCAGTCGATTCGCGCCATCCAGACGGAATGAGTTGGGACGAGTTGCGGGCTTCTCTGCACGGCTTCTTGTCGTCGGAACTCGTCACTGGAATGGAGGTCACGATCTACGACCCGGACTTAGACCCCACTGGAGAAATGGGCCGTGGATTATGCCACGCGATTGCGAGCGCATTCGATCCGACGCCTTCAGACTTGTAGAAGCGGGAAGAGCTTACGACGATGATGAAAAGGTCAATCTCGGCATCTCCTTGACCACTGATCGCCTTTCGCACTGCGCCGGCGGAGTCGATGCCCGCGCAACTTTAGCCTTATACACCCGAAGGAGATAAGGTGTGGCGCTGAGAGAGAGTATTCCTTGGAAAGTAGAGTCGACACGGTGGCAACTCGCGTAGAAAGTTGATTATGTCAAAAGATTCCTGCTTTGGAGTTCGATGAGGAAATTGGAGGCTCAAAAGGTGCGGAAAATTAAGAGCTACACTAACGGTGCTTTTTTCTTGTTCTTTGTTATGGCATTCGTCGTTTCCGTGAATCTACGTGGACAAAATCGTCCCGAGCACGTTCCCGTGCCGACGATCGCGCCGCGCCCGCAAGACGTTGCAACGCTCGACGGTATTATGAGCGCATTCTACGATGTGGTCAGTGGACCCGTCGGCCAACCACGGCAATGGTCGAGGGATCGCACACTTTATATCCCGGGTGTTCTTTTTATTTCCACGGAGTTTGGAAAAGATGGCAAGCCGCATCACCAAATCATGAGTCACCAGCAGTTCGTTGACAGGTCCAATGCCTCGGTAGTGTCGCAGGGGTTCTACGAACAAGAGATCCATCGTGTGACCACACGATATGGAACTATCGCACATGTGATGAGCACCTATGTCATGAGGCGGAGCAAGAATGGGCCCCTTATCGGGCGTGGGGTAAACAGTCTCGAACTTTTTTACGACGGGAAGCGCTGGTGGATAGTTTGCGACCTTTGGGAGGATGAGAGACCAGGAAATCCGCTCCCGAAGGGGTTGCTACCATAGCTTTGTGTATAGTGTGGACAGCAAAGCCAAGATTTCGGATGGTTTTCCCACTCCCATCCGAAACAATTTTCATTTCCCCCAACGCGCGAAGCGGAAATCGCGGAAGAAGTTGCCCAACATCTCGAATACCGATACCGGCACTCCTTGTGAACGGCCAGTCTGAAGGCGGAGTTTTGTCACCACCATCGACAAACTGAAGGACAACGATTTTCTCGCCCGCAGCCTCCGCCTTGGTGAGAGGCAGCAGTGATTTTTCCTCGGGTCAAATACGTTCAAGACTCAACACCGATTGCCATGTGATGGTTCCTGGAAGAGACTCCGGGCTTCGAGTATTGCTCGGCTCATTTCGTGCAACGCAGGGAGCATGAGCGGCCGATAGAGTCGACATGGAGGGGGATTCAATGAGAAATCGGGTCTTTGTGTTTACAGGAGCGGCCGTCCTGTTTTCGGCTGTATGCGTTTTGGCGCAACAGAAGAATACACCCAGCTCACAAATGAAATCTGCGACTGCCGCGGTGGAAGGGCTAGTGCGTGACATCGCCTGTCCGATCCAGAACGCGGAAGCGACGGCGACGAACTTCAACCTCCAGTGCGCCCTGGATTGCGCAAGGCAAGGTTCACCCTTAATCATTCTGAGCAAGCAGGGAACGATATACATTCCCATTTCGAATGAAATGCCGGACAAAAGCCAAACCCAGCGCCTGATGCCTTTTCTTGGCAAGTGGGTTCGAGTCACAGGACACGTGTACACACGCGGAGGAACACATGCTATTGCAATAGATACCATTGAGGAAGTGAAAGGCGTCCCTCTAAATAGCAATGCGCAGTGACAACGCAAATCGTTGCCCCTGTTCAATATTGCGCGAAATTCAAGTGGGCGAAGAAGATGGGTCACGCACTGCACCCTCCCGATTCCGACGCGGATTTATATCTGTAATGGTTTTGGCTCGTGAGATCGGACTATACGAAAGGCTCCTCATATATATGCAAGAAACAAGCGTGCTTTTTGCGAAATCCTGTTACTCGATGTCACTCCTCCGATTCATGATTCGGCGCTGCTTTGCGACAGTCATAATGGGCACGGTGCTTTGCACCCTCGCTGCTCTCGCTGGCACGGCATTGATGCACCCCAGCACGGCCCACGCGGCCACCATGCCCAGAGGGACATCCAAGCCGGACGTTTTCAGCGATCTGGATTTGCGGGATTGGGCTCCCAGTCGAAGCTATCACGTCGAAAACTACAAACTCGCCTTGCGCTTCGATGAGCCGAACGGCGAAGTCTTCGGCGATGAAGTTGTTACCGTGAAGCCGTTCGAGCCGGGCTTCCGCAAGTTCTATTTGAATAGCGCGGGACTAACGATTGATAGGATCACCTTGGAGCCAACTCATGGCGGTGCAGTGAAACTGGAGTTCTCTACCGCCGACTCCCGATTGTGGATCACCCTGGACCGCGATTACGACGCCACAAGCACCTTATGCGTGCACATCATCTACCACGGTTTCCCGGTCACCGGACTGTTTTTCGTAAATCCCACCAAAGATTATCCGAATCGGCCGCGCGAGGTATATTCGCAGGGGGAACCGGAGTTCAATCATTACTGGTTTCCATGCTGGGATTATCCGAATGACATGGCCACGAGCGAGACTGTCACTACGGTGCCGGAGGGGCAAAGCGTCGTGTCAAACGGAAAGTTGGTCAATGTGGCACACGCTGGAGGCGAGACGACATACGATTGGGTGGAGAGCGTGCCGCACAGCTCTTACTTGACTTCCATTGCTGTGGGACCATGGCGCAAAATCACGGACCACTACGAGGGCAAGGCGGTCGACTATTATGTGCCGCGCACCGTGGATGAAGCGACTGCACGGCGGTCCTTTCATCTGACGCCGGACATGCTGAGTTTTTTTTCGCGCGCGACAGGTGTTGACTATCCCTACGAGAAGTACGCGCAGACAGCGGTGCACAATTTTATCTTTGGCGGCCAGGAAAACGTCAGCGCGACGACAGTCTCGGATGTTACGCTGCACGACGCACGCGCAGACGCAGATTATCCGAGCACGCCGGTGGTGGCGCATGAGTTAGGGCAGCACTGGTTCGGCGATTACGTTCAGGGGCGTGACTGGGCAAATATCTGGCTCAATGAGGGATTCGCAACCTACCTTGAGGCGCTGTACACGCAGCATCACGAAGGTAACGATACGTTTCGTTTCGAGATCTACCAAGATCAATTGGCGGAACAGGAAGAGGAGCGGACAAGCCCGCGTCCGATTGTCGATCGGCAATACCGCGATCCGCTTGATATGTTGGACGTCGTCACACATGAAAAAGGAGCAGCGGTGCTGGATATGCTGCGATATGTGGTGGATGGCAGAGAGGCAGCCTCTCATGAAGCCTCGCAAGACGAGGTGCTGTTTCGCGCGCTGCATCATTATTTGGTAGCGAACGGCGAGCGCCCGGCGGATACGGCAGCCCTTATCGCGGCCATTCGCGAAAACACGGGGCTCGAGCTTGGTTGGTTTTTCCGTGAATGGGTGTACATGGCCGGACATCCAGATTATCGCGTGGAAGCACATTATGATGCGGCTAAGCAGATCGAAAGCGTGAGTGTGACGCAGACGCAGCAAGTGGATGTGAAAACGCCGATTTTTGATATGCCCATCGAGCTTGCTTTCTACGGTCGCAACGGCGAGCGGAAGATGGTAGAGGTTCGCAACAACCTGCAACGCCAGGAATTCGACGTGCCGCTTGCATTTGTTCCACAGTGGGTGGACTTCGACCCCGAAGATTTCATTGACAAGGAAGTGGCGTTTGAAAAGCCCTTGGAGGCGCTGATCGCGGAGGCAGAGAAAGATCCGTCGATGATGAGTCGGCTGTGGGCAGTGCAACAACTCGGCGAAGTGGCGCAGGCGAAAACGGGAATGGACACGAGGGTTGAAGCTCTCAAACGCGTGCTCAATACAGATGATTTTTATGGCGTACGCGCCGCCGCGGCGACCAGTCTTGGCGAAATTGGAACCACAGAGGCAGTTGCAGTGCTGTCTTCCGGTTTGACACAGACAGACAGTCGGGTGCGAACAGCCGTGATTGACGCGCTCTCGGATTTTGCGACCAAACCACCCGTGTACCAGGCGCTTGTCAGCATGCTAAACAACGATTCAAGCTACGCTGTGGAAGCTGCAGCAGCAATGGCAATCGGGAAATCGCGCGCTCCAGGGTCTTTTGAAATGCTGCAGGCAAAAGTGGCGGCCGAACCGGAAGTGCATGTGATGGAGGGCGCGCTGGCGGGTTTGGCGCAGACGAAAGATCCACGCGCTGCAGGGATTTTGCTCGCCCAAGCGCAGCCCGGTGTTTCCGAACGAGTCCGACTGAGCGCGCTTGCCGGTCTGACGGAATACAAAGACGTCCTGGAACGGAACCACGCTCAACAATTAGCAGCGATGGTGCGCGCAGCATTGGACGATCCATTTCTTCTGGTACGCATGACGGGGGAACAACTGGCAGGAGAGTTCGCTTTGACCCAGTTCCAGTCCGATGTTGAGAAGGATTTGGATGCTCCACTGGTCATGCAACGTGAACTTGCGGAGAAGGTGATCAAGCGCATGGATCGCCCAGAGAAATAGGGGGATTGTTGAATTTTGAGAGGGTGCTGTAAAAATGACTGAACGGACGAAGACCGCGTCAGGAAAATCCATGTGCTCCGTTCGCTCCCCAGGACCAATGGACTTCAACAGAATGGCTGAATTAGCCGTGCAACTTGGCTACGCATGCACGGCGGACCAAGTGCGAGACCGCCTCTCAGAGATTCGCGATACGAATGAGTGCACGGTCTACGTTGCGGAGCTGGCCGAAGGTCAAATTGCTGGATGGATTGGAGTCTACATCTTCCGAAGCGTCGAAATGGATAAGTTCGCGGAGATTAATGGGCTGGTTGTGGATCAGGAGCACCGTTCTCGCGGAATCGGGAGGGCATTGCTCTATGCTGCGGAAGAATGGGCACGAGGGCGTCGTTGTGTGGTGATCTCCGTGCACTCAAATGTTACGCGGGAGCGGGCCCACCGCTTTTATCAAACAAACGGCTACGCGTGGTACAAAACTCAGCAGTTGTTCCGCAAGGTTCTTTGAGCGAACTTGAAATTGCATACCCCGATTACGGTCCATGGGAACCACTAAGCGGCGAACACGGGGATGCCCAATGATCCAGGAATGTCGTTGAAGCGTGGCGAACAACCACAGCGCGCCGGCGCTACACACCCGGAAAGCACCGCAGCGTCCCCGCCCGCATTACGAAAAGAATTAAATCTCTTCGATACCGTCGCAATCGTAGTCGGTACAACCATTGGATCGGGCATTTTTCTCATCCCGAGCTCGATTGCCAGCGAACTGAACTCTTTCGGAGCCGTTCTGCTTGTATGGGTGCTTGGGGGAATCTTAACGGTGTTTGGTGCGCTGTCGCTGGCCGAGCTCGGCGCTATCTATCCGGGAACGGGAGGACTCTGTACTTATTTGCGTCACGCTTATGGTCCCCTCACTGCGTTCCTGTACGCGTGGGGACTGCTCTTCATGATTCACTCTGGAAGCATCGCCGCGCTCGCCGTCGGCTTCGGACTGTACGCAGGCCAAATCTTCCCGCTGAGCCCCTTTGAGCAGAAGCTGCTGAGTGCGGCGTGCGTACTCGTCTTCACGACGATCAGCTGTCTCGGCATTCGTGGAGGCAAACTCACGCAGAATTTAATCGCCAGCGCCAAAGTCGGCGGTCTCGCTGGGATCATTCTTCTCCTATGCATCAGAGGCTCGCGCCCGATTCATATTTTCGAGGGGGCGACGAACGCCGGGGGTCCCGCCTTTTCTGTCGCAAGGTTTGGCATCGCACTGGTGGCTGTATTATTTGCCTATGAAGGCTGGCATGTCGTGTCGTTTGTGGCCGGGGAGATGAAGCGGCCGCAAAGAGACTTGCCGCGGGGCCTTTTCTACGGCACGGCTGTTATCATGCTGATTTATCTAACCGCTAATTTCGGCTATTACCACCTATTGTCTCCCGCAGAGATTCGAGGAAGTACGGCGCTGGCGGCTTTTGCCGCCGGAGTGGTCCTTGGCCCGATTGCCAAAACAGCCATTTCCGTTTTGATCGTCATCTCGATATTGGGCTCCATCAATGGGTTGGTGCTCACGGGTCCTCGCGTGTACTTTGCGATGGCGCACGAAGGGATATTTCCTCGCGCTTTTGGCCAAGTAAATGAACGTCATCGCACGCCCATGATTGCGCTAATTGTTCAAGGTGTTTGGGCAGCGTCACTTGCTGTCTCCGGCAGCTATGAACAGCTCTTCACAGACGTCATTTTCACGGCATGGATTTTCTATGGACTGGCAGTCGCAGCTGTGTTGGTGCTAAGGCAAACGCAGCCGCAAGTGGAACGCCCGTTTTGCGTTCCTGGGTACCCTTGGGTTTCGCTGCTGTTCTGTGCCGCAGCAATCGGCGTGGTGCTCAACACTCTCATTGTGCGGCCAGGAAACGCGGCCGTTGGAATCGGCCTGCTCACTTGTGGCATCCCAATTTATACTTTCTTCTTCAGGCCCGCGGCACAACGCCAGAGAAATCCCAGGGTATACTAGGTGCTGAGCAGTTCGCTGCACGCGAATAAAGCTACCGTTCCCAATCAGTCCTAGCGAAACGGTTCTCCGCGCCAAGCGGCGGGAGGAGCGCCTGTAATGCGGTGAATCCATCGGGTCATATGGGCCTGGTCCGCAAAGCCTGTGTCGGCTGCGATGGCGGAGAGGCCATCGGAACATCGCGTTATACGAAGCCAAGCCGTACGGGCCCGCAGCTCGGCCCGATACACTACGGGTGCAATGCCGTAAGCAGCAGTGAACCCTCGAGATACGGTTTCCCGCGCCAAACCGTTGGTTTCCGCCCACGTGCCAATTTCCAGCGATGAATCTCGAGCCAAAGCTTCCGCTAACTGGTCAGGCCAGTCACGTTTTTGATTGGGGGATGAGGAACACCCCTTCCGGAGAGCTCCTTCCAAAAGGAGCCTCGCTGCGACGATGTCTCTCTCAGCGACTCGCGCGAAGGCGTCCACTGCGTCCAGGTGATAAAGACCTGCCTCTCCGTCGCCAGGATACCAATCAAGCCGTATCAGTTTGACTCCGGCGGAGACCATCTGATTTCCGTGACAATCCATCGTGGGATGGATTAGAACGTCGCCCGCTGTGGCGCGTATTCGCCCAATGTAGCCAGATTCTTCGAAGGCGCCCGCCAGCACAACCGTCGCGTATGCACGCAGGTGGCGATGACGAGGCAAACTGAAACTCGAATGCAGGGTTTCAATTCCAGGAGTGACGCGGCGAAATTTGACAGTGCCGCTCGGTGCTCGCACGCTTAATTGTAAAGCTGAACCTACAACGGACACAATGAC
>JASHYE010000135.1 GCA_030043155.1 Candidatus Acidiferrales bacterium
CGAGGCGGACGCAGCCGGATTCCTGCCCGGCGCGCTTTTGATAGCCCAATGGCAATGGCTTGCTTCGCGTTTCGAGCTCCGTGCTTCCCTTCCCTTACATGCTCGATCTCTTCGCGAACGAACTCTCCCGCTTGAGTCGACAGCGACTTTCCTTCGCGAGCATCCTCGCGGGCACGTTGCAGAGTTTTTTCGTCTGGCATATGCACAATCCTCTCCGGACAGTAAGCCACGAAGAGGGAGGGTGTGAAATACAGGAATGTACGGACGCCCTCGTCAAAACTGAAGAGGCGCTACAGCGCGAGAAGCGGAGACCGCAAGACGCAGGATTCTTTGGACTTCCCTTCTGTCGTACGGGTAGCAGAGAAAATCGAAGGCCCCGGTATTCATCGCGGAGAGGTACTCGTCATACTCGTTGGAGCCCGCCGGAGTAGAAACAATTATTACAGGCACTTCTGGGGTCTCTCGCCTGGATAACTTCACTACTTCACGGTAGCTCCCATCAGCCAAAGCAAAGCCACACAGGCAGGCTGCCACGTTGACATTGCGCCCTGTGGCTTGGGCAAAGGCGTCGCTGACGCCCTTAAAACCGGTAGCGAAATCGACGTTAACGCCGCAATTTTCAATGGCTTCCGCGAGGATTTGTTGCATTCTCGAGTCGCTGGTTGCGATCAGCACAACCGGCCCGGAACTCTCGAATTTCAGCCGCTGAGCCATAGCGCTCTGCGTCAAGACCGATACGGTAGTGGTGGGTGCCACAGTGCTCATTGGATTGCCTTTCGGGAGATGTCATGGAGAAGAAGAGGGAGCCGGCCCAGCCCTTCTGGCCTTGATCTCTCAAGGCGCCTCGACTCCCCTTCCTCTTCTTCCAATCGAACGGAATTAACATTCCGCACGACGATGATCTATATGCGGGGCCGACGCGACAATACGGTCGATTCGTTACCCGCTGATAGGAACATGCTGTATGGTTGTGGATTTCTGACCCCACGAGGTGGGTAATTAATTGAGATGCGTGGCGGGCTAAGGCTCTATGATCTGGTTGCGCACCGCATAACGGACGAGTTCGCTGACCGTGTGCAACTGGAGCTTTCTCATGATATTAGCGCGGTGCGTTTCGGCTGTTTTCACGCTGATGCACAAGGAAGAGGCAACCTCCTTGCTGCTCTTTCCCTCCGCGAGGAGTTGCACGATTTCACGTTCTCTGGAGGTCAGTCGGTCTCCTATCAGCTCAAGGGGTTCAGAACGAGAGGCCGCTGAACTGAAATTGCTCAATATGACTTCCGTCGCCCGAGGGGTAAAAAAGGGCTTGTGCTGTGAAAGCGTCTCAACCGCGGCGATCAAATCTCGGTCCGAGTCGGACTTGATCATATAACCGCGGACGCCGGCGTCAAGAATCTCCCGAATAAGTTGATCGGAGTAGTGGACTGAGAGAATTAGAACTTCGGCATTAGGCGCCGCCTTGCGAATTCGGCGCGCTGCTTCAACTCCATTCAGTTCAGGCATGCTGATGTCCATGATCACGACGTCTGGTTTCAGCTCCTCTGCTTTTGAAACCGCCTCGCGACCAGTATGGGCTTCGGCACAAACCTCCCAGCCCGGGTGCGACTGGAGCAGAGCCTTAACACCCCGACGCATGAGGTCGTGGTCGTCGGCAATCAAGATACGAAGATTCTTCATTTCTCAGCAATCGCTATAGGAGGCGAAACGCGAGGCAGTGCTGCTGAAACCAGAATTGAACCCGAAAGGTGCCTGACCGTAGCCATTATGTCCCTCAAATGCAGCGGAGCTGACTCGAGTCCCGGCCACTCAAGCATAGCACATCAGCAGGGGCTCGCGGGCCTTAGTTCTTTTTGATGCCGGCGACCCCATTTCAAAAGCGAATGGTCGGGCCGAAGCCAACAGCGAGGTTGTTGTGGGCTCCGTTATTGAAGTAAATCTCGTCTCCGACATCGAGGCGCAAACCGACGGGACCAATAAAGCCTTCCGCCCCGCCGCCAGGATACAGTACTCCATCCACATTATTGTCACGCAGGTTTTCTATGCTGCTCACGAACCCAGAATTCACAGTAGAAACTGGATCGAATCGGAAATTAATAAAACCACCCTTCAGGGTGCCAAACAAACGAACACGACCTGAGCCGGTCTGCAGCTTTGGCCCGAATAGTCCGTGCAAAAGGCGGATGTTTGAGCGGGATGTCGACACTATACCACTGCTATTCGAAAAAGTTTCTGTAAAAACGCGATTAAAGTCGTAAGACATTTCCGCCTCGAGCTGTACGTTCTTCGTCACATTCACGCCGAATCTTCCGCCTACGCCAAAGAAGTTTGAATCGAGCGGATTCAAACGAAAATAATGAGCGAAAACTCCCAGCTCGACATGACTGAGTGTGCTCTGCGCGAAGGCCACTGGTGATACGAGAAGAAGCACCACAACGAGATAAGAAATCCGTTTCATCGTCCTGCTCCTGGCTTTCGCCCGAACTCATCTAGTGAAATCGCGGTCGTAATTGCGGTGTGCTCCTCTAAATCGCCGGCTGGTCGGAATGAGGGCGGGTCGTTTTGCAAAACGGGAAGATCGAGTCAGTTCTTCCCCTGGCCGATTTCATGACCATGCTCTCTGGCCTGTCGCATTCAACGAATCGACCAGGGTGATGGCCGCAGCACGGAATCAAACACGCGCCGCTTCGATTGCGGAAGACGCGGTGACCCTCCACAGGACCAGCGCTTCTCTTTGTGCCAGATCTCATGCTCAATGGCCTTTCTCTGTACTTTCGATTCCTAGTTCATTCGATCGGCAAGGCACTCGCGCAATTGCTGGCGTGCACGAAGAAAGCGCGTCTTTACCGCCGATTCGGATAAATTGAGTATTTTGGCCGCTTCTTTGGTCTGACGCTCCTGCAAACCGAGCAGCCAAACGACTACACGAGAAGAGCTCCGGAGGCCGTCAATAGCATCTCTCAGCACGCGCTGTGTCTCGCGTCGGGAATACAACGCTTCCGGATGCGAAGACTCTTCCGCGCACAGCATGTCGAGGGGACTCACACCGCGATCGGGTGCCACGTCATATGAAAGATAGAAATCTTCAGAGCGGCGCTTCCGGACCTTCATTCTCGCCTCGTTGATTGCGATTCGGATGAGCCAGCTTGAGAAGCGTGCGTCTCCGTGAAATTGATCAATGTGAGCGTAGGCCTTAAGCAAGGTCTGCTGGGCCGCATCCTCGGCATCTTCGCGGTTCCCCGTAATCTTCAGGGCTACGTGATAGGCCTTGCGCATGTAGGGACGGACAAGCCTCGAAAAGGCAGCATTGTCGCCGGCTCGCGCCCGACTAACCAGCACCACTTCGTCCTCCAGCTGGAGTTCCGAATGGCTTTCGCTTACAGACCTGGATTTCGCTTCTCCCACACACTTCTTATCGGTTTGCACAGAATCACCTCGTGTTTGAAAGTAACTGGCGCATCTAAGAGCTTGTACTCGGACTGGTGAAAAGCGGCTCCAAGAACAAAAGGCGATCTCGGAATTTCGACCTT
>JASHYE010000136.1 GCA_030043155.1 Candidatus Acidiferrales bacterium
ACCGTGCCAGCGAGCCCATCGCCTTGCTCGTCGAATGTGAGTATCAATGAACGATCGAAACTCGAGGCGTAGAAAGCACTCGCAGCATGGCAGAGATGATGGTCGAAGGTTAGCAGAGGCACATGCTCGGATAATGACCGGAGGATCCGTAAATTATTCAGGTCGACGGCAAGTTCTCCGGTGGCCTTGCTCAGGTAATAAGCGCTGGAGATTGGAGCGACCGCAAGAGAGCGCGTGCGGAAAGCTGTCCGGCGCATCCATGATCGTCTCGGTCGACTGGCCACAGCAACCGCAGTTACATCATGCCAACTGATTCCGGCTCGGCGGAGGCAAAAATCCATTGCCAGCCGCGGAATTCCTGTGGTCAAGCGCGAGCGGCTAAGTTTTGACTCCTCAATGGCAGCGACAAAGCCATTTTCCGCCAGAAGAGCGGCTGTCGTATCGTGGCCCAGCGCCGATAGCCCTAGAAAATACATTGTGGGGACTTTTAATTCTTAGCCCGAGCGAAGCGGCGGCCAGTAAGAAGGCCACGGAGACCCATCAGAATCAGCTTTGGCTGATGAACGCAAACGCGCCAGAGTAGTCCCAGAGCCTCATCTCGGGAGAACTCACTGAGGGAACGTTTAGCCGGGAGATTGAGCGAGTCCACCAGGCGCGAGTAGTCCTCCTGCTGAAAATCGTGGAGCGCCCTGCGGATAAGCAGGTGAATATACATTTCCCGCCGCAGCCGTCGCAATTCGCGACTCGACCCCCGATTCAGAATCGCTTCTGCTACTCCGGCCGCTCCGCGCAAACCGGTGACGATACCTCCCACGGTACTTACTTTGACCTGCGACCCGGCGTCACCGACGACGAAAACACGCCCATTGCCGACTTTCTTTTCGACCGGGACCCATCGTTTATAAACGGGAATGCGCGCTGCCTGATAGCCAAGCGGTTCAAGCTTCCGTTTCGCCAAGAACGCATCGAGAACCTTGCGCGACTCTGAGCCGGATTCGCCAATGATTCCGAGCGCTCCTCTTTCGGCCGACTCGGGAATGAGCCAATAGAAATAAGGAGTGTCATCCGGCACGAACCAGACGCGAACTGTATCCGCGGACATATCTTTTGGCAGCGGAACGATGGCTTGTACCAGTGGAACCGTCGGAGGCTTTGGCCAGCCTGCGGCATTTGCAACTGCGCTCGAAGCGCCATCGCTGGCGACTACTGTGTCGGTGATAAATTCTTCCGAGGTATCGCTGCCGGTGTGCTGCAATTCGAGCGCAATTTTTTGCTGATGGGAAGCCATCTTGCGGAAGCTGCGACCGAGATGAACTTGCACTCCCGCTGCTTGCGCGTGTTTTGCAAGCGAACGGATAAGCCTGGCACGCTCGATAATGAGGTCCGGCTGCGCAAGATCAATGCTCGCAGCCCGACCATCGGTGAAGAGCTCAAATCTCCGGACTTCGTTGACGATGCTGTCTTTGCCAGCGGCTCCCAGGAGATCGTTCATCCGGCGTGTGACAATGAGGGTGCGTTCGGCCGCGTCCAGTTGCTCAGACTGCTCGAATACTCGTACGGAAACGCCCTTGCGCGCAAGTAAGTAGGCTGTGAAGAATCCGGCCGCTGAACCGCCGACCACGGCGACCGGCTCGCGACTGACTGGGGGAGCGTCAAAATTGCTCGATGAATCTGCGGAAGCTGGCAAAGAACATCCTTCTTCTACGGGAACGTGATTATCTATCTCGTGATCGCTGCTTGTGGTAAGGCTCCGGTGCCAGGATATTCAGGGCGCTTGACTCCAAAAAATGCAGTATACCGTAGCGATTGTGTTCCGCAAAGGGCAGGCGGTCAGTCCATTCCGGTGGGCTGCTTTTCCAGTGCAGACGATTTGAGAATACTCCGCTGGTCTTCGTACGGCGACCGCTCCAGAGAGATCAGCGCGAACGCTGCGAAAACCAGCATTAAGCAACAAACAACGATTATCTGGACATAAGAGAAATGCGATAGCGCGAGAGCCAGCCCGCCGCAAACGATTCCCAAAGCGTACATTGTCAATACAGCGCGCTTGTGGCCGAGGCCGCAGTTCGACAACCGATGCGCAGTATGATCTTTGCCCGGCGAGGTAAACGGCAGCATTCCCCGGCGAGACCGCGAAATGCTGATGAGCGTGGTATCGAAAATGGGAACCGCCAGAATTAATACCGGCGTGAGCCAATCAGCGAGCGGGTGCAATCCCGTGGGACGCAGTTTGAGCCCGAGCGTGGCCATCAGAAAACCGAGAAACATCGCGCCGCCATCGCCCATGAAGATTTTGGCTGGGGCAAAATTCCAGCGGAGAAAGCCAAGCGAGGCGCCAAGGGCGGCGGCGGCCAGCGTGCAAACCAGCCGCTGACCATCCAAAGCCGCTGAGATAGTAAAAAAGGCCGCTGCTATCGCAGCGACTCCGGCGCACAAGCCGTCCATGTGGTCGAGGATGCTGAACGCCGCGGTAATTCCGACCACCCAGAGAATCGTCAGGGCAATATCGAGCCACGCGCCCGTTGTGCCGCCTAAAATTTGTGAAAAAACTTCTGCGCGCACGCCCGCAAGCACCAAGATGAATGCCGCCACCGGCATGCTCACAAATAGTTTCACCTGGTGATGAAGTTTGCCGCTGTCATCGAGAATACCCGTGATTGCCAGAAGCGTGGCAGCGACAAGGATTCCGACGACCTGCATCCTCATCCCCGATGGTACAGTTATAGCCACGGCGATGACGAATCCTGCGTAAATAGCCAAACCGCCCAGTAGCGGCACCGGTCGCAAATGAACTTTGCGAGCGTTTGGCACGTCCACGAAACCGGCGTGGAGCGCAAACTGGCGCACAGGCCAAGTCAATGCGAAAGAGGCCATCAATGCCACAGCGAAAGCAGTCAAACCGCTCAGTACCACTTGAGATTTCTCCTCTGTGAATCAGCGCGTCGTCAGCATTTTTTCCAATCGTTCTTTCACTTCCGCCGGCTTGCGATCCGCAAAATACCAGTCCATGGTGCGGCGAAGGCCTTCGCGGAACATCGTTTTCGGCTCCCATCCAAGGAGCTTCTTGGCCAGCGCGTTGTCCGCAACACGATTCGCAGGACCGGTCGGCATGTTCCGCAAGAATTCGAAATCGGCTTTCTTCCCCGCATATTCGAGAGCCAGTTGCGCTGCATCGATCACGCGAACGCGCTCCATGGTGCCCAAATTCACGGCCGTGCCATCGGTGATTTTTTCGGCGGCCAAAATAGTGCCGCTGACGATATCGTCCACGTAGGTCCAATTGCGAATTTGCTGGCCATCGCCCCAAATTTCGAAAGGATTCTGACCGACAAAGGCGCGCGCAATCATCGCGATCACCGCATGATTTTCCACGCCCCGGGGTCCGTACACGGTGAAGTAACGACAGGACGCTGTGCTGAGCTTGTGCTCGCGGTGATATGCCTGGAGAGTCATTTCCGCCATCAATTTCGCCCAGCCGTACATATTGTCGGCGTCATAGGGAGCTTTTACATCGCCCTCGCGCAAATAGAGCTCTTTGGTTGTGTCGGTCTGCATAAAATTCGGGTAAACGCATCCGGAAGATGCGTAACAGACTCTCTCGACGCCGGCCTTCAGCGCTTCCCAAAAAACGATCCCGTCGAGAAACAGGTTCGACGCCGGGCCCGCTTGATGCAAATCAACGTAACCTCTTCCGCCGTGATCTGCGGCCAGATGGAAAACAACTTGGATGTCTTT
>JASHYE010000137.1 GCA_030043155.1 Candidatus Acidiferrales bacterium
TGAACCGGCACGTGTATTGGACGGATCCCGTTCTGCAATTTCTTCCGGGAACAAAGGATGAGCATGCGCGTTTTATGTCGCCGCATCGCATCATCGGCGTCGTGCCGGATATTGACGACGAGCACGTGGTTCCCCAACCGACGGCGACGATTTATGCCACGTTCGACACGGCGGGCTTTATGTTTGACGGGCATCTCTTCATCCATACCAGCGTGAATCCGTACTCGCTGGTTACGCCGGTGACGCGCACGGTTCGCGAAATGTCCGCAGAGCAGCCCGTGGAACACGCCGCGACGCTGCAGGATATTCGCGCCGAAGTGCTCGCTCCGGACCGATTGAATTCCATGGTGTTTGGAGTTTTTGCCGCTGTGGCGCTTTTGATTGCGGTAGTTGGCGTCGCGGGCGTGTTGGCGTTTTCCGTGAGCGCGCGGACGCGAGAATTTGGCATCCGAATGGCGCTGGGATCGGAGCCACGACACATCCTTAGCGGCGTGATTCGCGAGGGCGCAATGATGGCTGTGATGGGTGTTGTGGCGGGAGGGGCTCTCGGTTACGCGGCCGCTCGATTGATCAGCAGGTACGTTCTCGAAATGCAGATGCCGGGCGTTTTGCCGGTAGTGGTTTCCGCCTTGGTGTTGCTGGTGGCGGCTGTGGTTGCCTCAACATTGCCCGCTGCGCGAGCCGCGCGGGTAGACGTGATACAAGCTCTGCGGGCGGAGTAACTCTTCGACTACGGGCTTCTGCAGGAAAATTTATTTTCTTGCCGATGTAAGGCGAGAAGGAGCAGAGTAGCAGCGCACAATCGAGGCGAACCGTGGCTCCGGAGAAGCTCCCCTCCTCCTCCTCCAAATCCGGACCCGAACAACGGCGTAGCAGCCGCTTCCCCGTAGTTGTACCTCTGGAAGTCACCTGGCGCGAAGCGAACGGCACGGAATTCAAAGAACAGGCGCAAGCTTCAGAAGTGAACGCGCATGGCGCGCTGCTGCGGATGAAAATTTATCCGACGTCAGGCGTGGAGGCGGAAGTTACGAACCGGTTGACGGCGCAGAAGGCGCGGGCGCGAATCGCTGCGATGCGCCGAACGCGAAGCGGGGAAATTCAGGGAATCGCGATCGAGCTGGTCGCGCCGGATGAGGGATTCTGGGGATTGAATTTTCAGCTTCGCAAAACCAGCGCGGAGCTGCTACGGCTGGAGCAGGGGATCAAATCCGGCGATATGGACCCGCTGATCCTGCGGGAATTTCGCGACGCGGTCGATTACGTGCGAAAAACGGCGTGGGCGGTGCAGGAGTGGCGCGAGCGGCAGATTCAGAATCGGGATCCGCAGACAGTGCTTTCGCTGCTGACGCTGGAGCGGATTCGGCGCGCGACGACGCTGACGCATGATTTGCTGGAGGATTTGAAGACGCAGGACGTCAGCGGGAGAACGGAAGGAGTGGCGGAGCTTCAGCGCGCTGTGGAGCAACTGCACCGGCAACTCGGGCAATATTTTGCGGGCGAGGATTAGTCGTCATCTCTCATAGATATCGAGGCAAACAGTGGCTACTTCGCGGCTTTCCTTCAGGGGCTAGAGCCTCCGTCTTTGTGACGGTTATGTCAGAGCTAAAGCCTGTCTACCGCAGGCAGGCTCTGACCCCCTAAAGCGCGTTCATTTTCGGATAGCCTCTATGAGTAGGCACGCGGATCAGGACTTCTTGATGAAGCGAATGAGCCAGAGAAGAATTACGGCGCCGACGATGGCGACGACGAGGCGTCCAACCAGGCCGTAGGCGCCCAGTCCGAGCAAGCCGAAAATAAAGCTTCCCAGCAGCGAGCCGATCACGCCGACGATCAGGTCTCCGAGAAGGCCGAATCCTTTGCCCCGCATGATTTTGCCGGCGATCCATCCAGCAAGAATGCCGATGATGATGACCCAGAGCAGGTAGAGCATTGGCGCGCCTCCTGTGACTGCAAGGGCGAAGTGATTGGCAAAGTGTACACGATTTGGAGTGAAGAGAATATCTGCGATGCGATAGTGGGCCTGGTTGACGATCTGAGGAGATTCTGCAAGGCTACTCGCACGTGAATCTATGTCGGGTTTTGAGGAAACGCGTAAACAACTGGAACGACCACGTGGTGCGTTCACTCGCCTGAAGTCTTCTGCTCTTTGCCGGAGAGATGTTCCGATCACCACGGTCCGGGAAATGATCGGTTGGTGGGAAACAAGGCGAATTCCCTACAATTTGATTGTTGGCAGCGCCGGAGTTCTTTCGGTGATCGTGGTGGGCATTGTTGGCGCGGGAAGCTCCATTTTGTTTAACAGCGATTTCGGTGTTCCTGATCCTCCCCTGTTTGCTCTGTTTGCCGTCGTCATTTACGGGATCATGGCGAATGTCTGTTTCACGGGTGGCTGGTTAGCTGAGCTTGTTCTACGTAAGATATGGCTGCGCGAGGCCGATCGATTCGCGACATTGAGTTTTTCTCTTGGGCTGCTCTTTTCTGTTCTGCTCACCCTGGCACCCGGCATCGTCGTCGGAGCAGCCGGGGTTTTCAAACTTGTTGGGCATTTCCTCGGCTTACCACGTGGGTGATGGGCCAGGTACTGGCCACTGCTTTTCATTGCGATTTTGAACCCGGCGGATATGGTGGGCCTGGACTGACTTGAACAGTCGACCTCGCCCTTATCAGGGGCGCGCTCTAGCCACCTGAGCTACAGGCCCGCGGGAAGCAGATAATCTTAGCACGAGCAAACCGGCGCCGCACATCGGCTTTCACACATGCCCATACGTTCGTCTTACGGTCTCAACAGAGCGCTTCTCTATCGGCCCAAAAACAATAATTTCAAAACCAAAAATGGTTTTGTTTTCGCCGAAACTACCGGAGGGGTTGACATGTGGAGCACATGTGTTTATGCTAAGCACATGTCGAGAATGATTCAGGTTCGTAATGTTCCAGACGGCATACATCGTACCCTGAAGGCGCAGGCGGCCCTTGCCGGAATGTCCCTTTCGGATTTTCTGCTGGCGGAGATTCGCCATCTCGCCGAACGGCCTACGATTGCAGAGTTGCGGGAACGTCTGCGCCGCCGCTCTCACGTTGCAGGGCCGGTATCCGCGGCGGAAGCTGTTCGCCGAGAGCGGGATGCGCGGTGATCGTTCTGGATGCCTCTGCTGTCATCGAGTGGCTTCTTCAATCACCAGTCGGGGCCCAGATTGAACGGCGTATCTTCTCCCGTTCGGAGTCGCTGCACGCCCCTCATCTCGTCGACGTGGAAGTGGCACAGGTGTTGCGGCGTTACGTTCGGGACAAGGCGATTACCGCAGAGAGAGGGCGGGAAGCTCTCGAAGATCTCGGCGACCTCGCGTTAAACCGTTACCCACATGATTTCCTGATTCCCCGCATTTGGGAGCTCCGTGCAACGCTTACGGCGTATGACGCAGCATACGTGGCGCTCGCTGAACTGCTTGATGCGCCTCTCCTCACCTGCGACGGCAAGATCGCTTCTGCGCCAGGTCATCACGCAAATGTAGAAGTCGTTGTTTAAGGCGCAGATACAAAGTTATGGGGAGTGGGCGGAGACGAGGGTTTATGACGCGGCGTGGGCGCGCTGTGGCGCGGACCATTCGGGGACGCGGGCGAGGGCGTCGGCGATGCGGTCGTGGACGAAGTGCAATTCTTCGGCGGTGATGCAATACGGCGGGAGAACGTAAATCACGTTGCCGAGGGGGCGAAGCAAAATTCCAGCGTTCAG
>JASHYE010000015.1 GCA_030043155.1 Candidatus Acidiferrales bacterium
GTAACGCCGATGATTTCCATCGGCTGTGCGCTGAGCATGTCTTTGCTATTGGCCAACAGGTGTTTGCCGATAGGATTTTGTCCAGGGAAGTATGTGCGGGCCAATAATTGATTGACGATGACAACGGGCGTGGAGGTCGCCGTATCGCGTGCGTCGAACGAGCGGCCTTCGAGGATTGGTGTGCGCATCGTGGCGAAGAAGTCGGGTGTTACCCAGTTCATGAAAATATCCGGGTCAGCGCCAGCTGGAAGTGAACCGCCGGGAATCGTCAAGGAATTGTCCCATTGCCTGCCGGAAAGAGGCGTCATCCAGCACTGGCTGGCGGACACCACTCCTGAAATCGCTTGTAATTTCGCGAGCATTTGGCGGTAAAGCGGAGCGCGGGCAGGCTCGGCGATTCCCGCATTGTGAATGTTGGTTTCGACCATAAGAACATTGTTGGGGTTGAAACCCGCGTTCAGCGTCATTAAGTTGGAGAACGTGCGAATGAAGAGACCTGTTCCAATCAGCAGAATTAGAGAAAGAGCGACCTGCAGGGCGACGATCCAGCGAGCAGAAACGGATTGAGAGCGGCCGCCCGGACCTTGCGACTGTCCCTCTTTCATTGCGGACATGGCGGAGACGCGCGTCGAACGCAGTGCAGGGAGAATGCCGAAAAGCAGGCCGCACAGCACAGCGATGCCGATGGTGAAGATCAGAACGTGGCCGTCCATCTTCAAATCGAGAAACACAGGTTCCTGGTTGGTCGAAACGAAGCGTATCGGCAAGGCGCTGCCCCAGCGCGCGAAGAAAACGCCGAGGAGTGCGCCGGCGCTGGAGAGCACGACGCTCTCTGTGAGCACCTGACGAATCAGGCGACCACGCGAGGCGCCCAGCGACAGGCGGACCGCGATCTCCTTTTGACGTGCAGCAGAACGGGCGAGGAGAAGGCTGGCGATATTCGCGCATGCGATCAACAGAACCAGCCCGACAACAAACATCAGAATTTCGAGCGGCTGGCTGTACTGTCCACGCACGCCATAGAACCCATTGGTGCCTGTAGCACCGGGGAAAATTGCGAACGTGTATTTTCGAAATGTATCCTGATACTTTGCCGGCCAATCCTGTGGCACCACCGCACCGAAGAGGGGCGGGGACAAAACTTTCATGCGGGCGTCTGCCTGCTCGATGGTCATTCCTGGCTTCAGTCGACCCATCATCAGCAGCCACCAATCGTCGCGTACATCGAGCGAGGAATCTTTGCCTTGCATGATCGCCTCGGCACAAATCGGAATGGCCACATCCAGCTTTTCCCCAACGTCCGTGCCGGAAAAGCCATGCTGGGCTATGCCGATAATTGGGAAGTAGTGGCCGTTGAGGCGAATGGAAGAACCGACCGCGGATTGCGCTCCAGCGTAATGGCTTTGCCAAAAACTGTAGCTCAGAACGGCAACGCCAGAGCAGCCACGCACGTCATCTGACGCGCTTAGCAAACGCCCTGCCGCCGGCCGCACACCAAGAACACTGAAATAGCTGCCGCTCGCGTAAACCCCTTGAATGTCGCTCTCTTCGCCACCATCTGCGAGATCAAACGTTGTCGGACCCCAGGCAAAAACGCCAGCAAAAGCATCCTGGTGATCACGCACCTGTTCCCAGATGGGATTCGTGACCGTTCCTCGCGGATTAGCAGCGGTCGGCGAGCGAAATTTAATCTGCACAAGCTGTTCGGGATTTTGCACAGGCAACATTCGAAGCATGACAGCATCGATCAGGCTGAAGATGGCGGTGTTCGCGCCAATGCCCAGCGCGAGAGAAAGGATAGCGATGCCGGTGATCAGCGGCGTTTTGCGCAGGAGGCGAAATGCGAAGCGAACATCTTGCAGAAGTGTGTCGATAAAGTGCGTGCCGCGGGCTTCGCGAGCTTCTTCTTTGCGGGATTCGAGGCCGCCAAACTGGGCGAGGGCACAGCGGCGGGCTTCCGCAGGAGGCATTCCCGCTGCGATGTTGTCGGCGGTTTGCTGCTCGATGTGGAAGCGAAGCTCGGAATCAAGCTGGGTGTCGAGTTTTGATTTACGAAACAAACGCGAGAACCAGGTCATGTTGCCTCCGTGAGGCCCCGGAATTTCTTACTCGGCAGTCCGCAAAATGAGCGCGACGGCGTCGGACATTCGTTCCCAAGTGGCCATTTCGGCTTCGAGCTGCTTGTGGCCCTTTTTCGTGAGCGAATAAAACTTCGCTTCGCGACCCGTTTCGGTGGCGCGCCATTCCGCGCCTAGCAAGCGGCGATTCTCAAGGCGATGCAGAGCGGGGTAGAGCGAGCCCTGCTGCACCTGAAAATAATCGCGCGAGATTTGCTGGATGCGCTGCGAAATGGCATAGCCGTGAATGGGGCCGAGCGCGACGATTTTCAAGATGAGCATGTCAAGCGTGCCCTTGAGAACTTCCGGCTTTTCGTCGGATTTATCTGGCGGCATTCGTGCACCTCTAGGGATTAGACATATACGCCTAGAACAGCTAGGTGTCAAGGGGCGGTCGGGAGCTACGACAATTGCGAAAGGAAGCTGGAGCCATGGGGAAGCTTCGCGGCGGAGAAGTTTTCTGCGACGGTTTGGCTCATATCGGCGAGAGTTGAACGGACGCCGAGGTCAAGGCCCGCGCCGTGGCCAGGCTTCATGCGCGGCGAGTAACACAAAATCGGAACGTATTCGCGGGAATGGTCAGTCGTGGGATTGACGGGGTCGGGGTCGCAGCCGTGGTCAGCGGTGATGATGACCAGGTCGGAATTCTGAAGCGCAGCGAGAAACGGGCCGAGGAGCGTGTCGAATTCCTCAAGCGAGCAGGCGAAGCCTTCCACGTCTTTGCGATGGCCGTAGAGCATGTCGAAATCGACGAGATTCGCGAAGATGAGCCCGCGCGGCTGGCGCGAGAGCGATTCGGTGAGCTTGGCTATGCCGTCGGCATTATTTTTTGTGGTGACGTAATTGGAGACGCCACGCCCGTTGTAGATGTCGTGAATTTTGCCGATGCCGAAAACGGGAATTTTTGCGTCGGCGAGCACATCGAGAAGCATGGGGCGAGGCGGCTCGACGGCATAATCGTGGCGGCGCTCGGTGCGACGATAATTCCCTGGCGAGCCGGTGAACGGACGAGCGATGACGCGACCAACACGATGCGGTCCCTCAAGAAGCTTGCGCGCGATTTCGCACATTTTGTAGAGCTCGGCGATGGGAATCGTTTCTTCATGCGCGGCGATTTGGAAAACGCTGTCGCCGGAGGTGTAAATGATCGGAAAGCCGGTACGCTGGTGCTCTTCGCCGAGTTCCTTGATGATTTCGGTGCCGGAGGCGGGCTTGTTGCCGAGAGTTTTGCGGCCGATCGCGCACTCGAATTTTTCCATGAGATCGCGCGGGAAGCCGTTCTTGTAAACGGGGAAGGCCTGATCGAGCCAGATACCGGCCATTTCCCAGTGGCCGGTAGTGGTGTCTTTGCCGGGCGAAACGGTAATTCCCTTCCCGAAAGCACCGACGGGATGAGAGGGCGGATCGAGATGCGCGAGAGGCTTGATATTGGCGAGGCCGAGGCGAACGAGATTCGGAAGTCGCAGTGGACGCGAGCGGGCGATGTGGCCGAGCGTGTCACGGCCAACGTCACCGTAATCGGCAGCGTCAGGAAGCTCGCCGATGCCGACGCTATCGAGGACGATCCAGATGACGCGCGAGAATATAGCTTGCGGTGAAATACGCGGCAGCCTCGACGAGAAATGTAACACACACGGAATTCACCAGCGACGATGCTGAACGAAATAACTTGCAGAGACGAGCATCGAGCACCCTTTAGAGGCCGCCGGCGTTGCGGAGCATTCCGCCATCGATGAAATGCGTGCTGCCAGTGACATAGCCGGCGTCGTCGGAGGCAAGATACACGGCGAGTTGAGCCACTTCTTCCGGTTTGCCCCAACGGCCCATGGGAATTTCAGCGAGAATCGCGTTATTCAGTTTTGCGTTGCTTTCAACATCGCGGTCAATCGGCGTGAAGATCGCGCCCGGGCCGATGTTGTTGACCGTGATTTGATGCGGCGCGAGCTCGACGGCCATGGTGCGCATCAACATGCGCAGGCCGCCTTTGGTTGCGCAGTAGGGACCGTTTGTCGGCATGGGAAGATCTTCGTGAATCGATGAGATGTTGATGATGCGGCCGCCGGCGCCCTGCTGGATCATTTGCCTGGCTGCGGCTTGCGAGCAGAGGAATGGCCCGGTGAGATTTACGGCGAGGATGCGATTCCATTCGTCGAATGGATAGTCGACGATGGGGAATTTTTTCTCAATGCCGGCGTTGTTGACGAAAATGTCGAGGCGCTTAAAAGCTTTGACTGTTTCGCTGACGAGTCTCGTCACATCCGCAGGTTTGGAGATATCAGCCTCAATGGCGAGGGCCTTTCCATTCGCAGCTTGGATGGCTCTGATCGTTGCTTGGGAAACGGACGCGTCTCCTACATAATCGATGACGACGGACGCGCCTTCTTTCGCGAACGCGACAGCGATTGCCTGACCGATTCCGGTCGCCGCTCCTGTGACCACAGCAACTTTGCCTTGCAATCTCATTGTCGAATCTCCGCAGTGCCCGAGATGACCTGATCGCTGCAAAAGCGACATTCTATAGAAGCATTCTTGTGAAGAGGTTGCAATGCATGGAAATGCTGAGATTGTCGCATCCTTTTCGCGCCTTAGGAGCTGCGGATGTGGCTTTCAGAGGCGGATTGCGGCGCAGTTGCGCGGAGTCGTATAATTTTGAGTTTAGGCTTATGGCGACGAAACCCACAGGGCGGGCGAGCTCGGACTCGCGTGCGCGGAGCCGCGACCGTGAGCAGAGGACAGATACGGACGAGGAAGTGAAAACAGCCGCAACGAAAACGCAGGCAGCGCCGCGAGCCGTAGTCGAAGAGCACGATTCATCTGGGCAGGATGCCATTCGTGTGCGCGGGGCGCGCGTGCACAACCTAAAAAACATCGATTTTGAAATTCCGCACAATGCCATCACGGTCGTAACTGGCGTCTCGGGGTCGGGAAAATCGAGCCTCGCATTCGACACGATTTATGCCGAGGGTCAGCGGCGCTATATCGAATCGCTTTCAGCGTACGCAAGGCAGTTTTTGGAACGCATCGAGAAGCCGGACGTAGACGAGATAACCGGAATCGCTCCGGCGATCGCGATCCGTCAGAAAAATTCGACTCGCAATCCACGTTCAACGGTAGCGACTTCGACGGAAATTTACGATTATATGCGGTTACTTTTCGCGCGTGTCGGGCGGACGTACTGCGTGGTGTGCGGTGATGAAGTGAAGAAGGACACGCTGGATGAAATCGCCGAGCGCGTGCTCGCGCTGCCTCCAAGACGCAGATTCTACGTGCTCTACAAACTGGAAATGCAATCGGAAGCGACCCCGGCCAAGCCCAAGGTGAAACGCACCGCACCTGCGGCGAGTGCAGTCAAGCAAACTCTGGAGAATTTGCAGAAGCGCGGGTTCAACCGGCTGTATCAAGCGGGCCACATGTACGAATTCTCGTCGCCGGAAACGCTGCTGGAGGTGGATTTCGCGAAGCCGGTTTACGTTGCGGTCGACCGACTGGCGCTGGGGCCGGAGATTCGGTCACGGCTGATGGATTCGATTGAGATTTGCTATCGCGAAGGGCGAGGCGAAGCGATCCTGGAATTCGTTTCAGAACATACGACGGAACAGGGGAATGCGGTACCCAAGCGGATGATCTTCAGTGAGCGCTTCGAGTGCAAAAAGTGCCGGATTTCGTATCAGGCGCCGGAGCCGCGGCTGTTTTCGTTCAACAACCCTTATGGCGCGTGCCCGCGCTGCCAGGGCTTCGGCAACACGATTGATTTTGACCTAGACCGCGCGATTCCCGACAAAAGCCTCAGCCTGGCGCAAGGCGCAATCGAGCCGTGGACAAAGCCTCGCTATCGTGAAGAGCTACAGGAAATGAAGCAGTACGCGAAAAAAACAGGAATTCCGCTCGATGTTCCATTTCGAAATTTGACGGCAGCACAGCGCGAGAAAATTATTGAAGGAGATTTCAAAGAGAAGTTTGCGGGAGTGAAGGGCTTTTTTGCGTGGCTTGAACGCAAGAAATACAAGCTACACGTGCGGGTATTTCTGAGCCGGTATCGAGGATATGCGACGTGTCCTGAATGCAATGGGACACGCTTGCGGCAGGAAGCGCGCGCCGTACGTGTTTCGGGAAAATCGATCACTGAGGCTTGCCAAATGACCGTGACGGAAGCGCGGAAATTCTTTTCGTCATTGGAATTGAGCGCGGGCGAAGCGGTGATCGCGGGAAAAGTGCTGGAAGAGATTCAGCAACGGCTTCGTTTCCTGGATGAAGTGGGACTGGATTACCTGACGCTCGACCGGCTGACTTCAACGCTTTCCGGCGGTGAGTCGCAGCGGATTCAACTGGCAACTTCTCTCGGCTCGCATCTGGCAGGGGCGCTCTATGTGCTCGACGAGCCGTCCATTGGATTGCATCCGCGAGATACGCACCGGCTGATCGAGATTCTGAAGAGTTTGCGAGAGTTGGGAAATACGCTTCTGGTGGTGGAGCACGACGCGGAGACGATTCGCGCGGCGGATTACGTGATGGATCTTGGGCCAGGCGCCGGCGAGCATGGCGGGAAGATTATGTTCGCGGGAACGCAGAAGGAGCTTGCTGCGGATGTGCATTCATTGACGGGCCGCTATTTGAGCGGCGAGCTGCGCATTCCAGTTCCAGCGGCGCGACGAAAACCTCATGGCAAGTTCCTGAAAATCCTGAAAGCGCGGAGTCATAACCTGAAAGAAATTGATCTGATGATTCCGCTGAACATGATTGTGGCGATTACGGGCGTTTCCGGGTCTGGCAAATCGACGCTTGTATATGAGGTGCTTTATAAAACGCTGCTGGCGAAACGCAGCGGCGGCAAACGGCACGACGCGTGCGAGAGCATTGAAGGCGACGCGGCGCTGACGGCGGTGGAGCTGGTGGATCAGTCGCCGATTGGGAGGACGCCGCGGTCAAATCCCGCGACTTACCTGAAGGCGTTCGATGCCATCCGCGAAATTTTCGCCTCGACGCCGGATGCAAAAAAGCGCGGTTACACGGCGGGGCATTTTTCGTTCAATATTCCAGGCGGGCGCTGCGAGGCATGCCAAGGGGACGGGATAGTCACGGTGGAAATGCGCTTTCTTGCGGACGTGGAATTGATTTGCGAGGAATGCAAAGGCACGCGATACAAGAGCGGCATCTTGGAGATACGCTATCACGGGAAGAATGTGCATGACGTGCTGCAAATGACCGTGCACGAGGCGTTGGCGTTTTTCGCCGGATCGCCGAAGGTGACTTCAAAGCTCAAGGTGCTGGATGAAGTGGGCCTGGGATATCTGCGGCTGGGGCAATCGGCATCGACATTGTCGGGAGGCGAGGCACAACGCTTGAAACTCGCGGCGCATCTCACGCGACAAGAGAATGCGGGTGTGCTGTACATTTTTGACGAGCCTACGACAGGATTGCATTTCGACGACATTGCCAAGCTGCTCGCGTCATTTCGCAAATTGCTGGACAGCGGCGCGTCTGTGCTGATTATCGAGCACAATCTGGATGTGATTAAATCAGCGGATTGGGTGATCGATTTGGGTCCGGAGGGCGGCGAGCGCGGCGGACAACTGGTGGCTTGCGGGACTCCCGAGCAAGTGGCGCGCAATAGTCACTCATATACAGGCAAGTTTCTCGTGCGCGCGCTCAGTGCGAATGGCCGCAATGGGAATAGCGCACAAAATCAGGCCGACCACGGCAATCACGCCTCATGAAGCTGACGACGCGAGCGGTTGCGATTTGCATCCTGGCGCTGCTCACGTCATTTTCCATTTCGCGAATGGCTGTAGGGCAAAACGAAACACGCACGCACGTGCGCGTGGTCACCGCAGAGGAGCAGGCTTTACACGATCTGCTCGTTAAAGCCAAGAATGAAACGGACAGCAAGGATTATTCCGAGGCGCAGGAAGACTACGAAAAATATCTGAGCCAGCGACCAAATGATGCATCCGCGCATTTTGATCTTGGCTACGTTTACACCGCACAACAGCAGAACGAAAAAGCCATCGCGGAATACCGGCAGGCGATTGCGCTCGATCCGAAAATGGAGCAGGCGCAATTGAACTTGGGAATCACCCTGCTCTCGAATAACCCGAAGGACGCAATTGAGCCGCTGCAGAACGTTGTTGCGCTGGATTATTCGTTTGCACGCGGGCATCTGTTGCTGGGGGTTGCGGAGCAGCGCAGTGGAGATACGGCAGCGGCAGAAAAGGAATTGCTCGTTGCCGCAAAATTGAATCCGGATGATCCGGAAGCGCACGCGCAACTTGGGAGAGTCTATCTCGCAGATGGAAGAGCGACTGACGCAGAAGCGCAATTTCAGGAGATGCTTAGGCTGAAACCCGGCGACAGCGAAGGTGAGATGGGACTGGTGGACAGTTTGCTCCGGCAGAAAAAAGATGCCGAAGCCGTGAGCGCTCTCGGAGTTTACCTGAATGCGAATCCCAAAGATGAGAAGGCGCGCGTGATGCTAGCGTCGGCGCTGGCCCAGATCGGCAAGGACGATGACGCGCTGGCCGCGCTGGATGCAGCGGCGAAAGACGGCCCGGAAACAGTTGAAGCGCTCAAGCTCCGCTCCACGATCTACTATAAGAAGAACGAATTCTCTCAAGCTGTGGCGGCGCTGCAAAAAGCAGAGGCGATGGCGCCGCAGGACGCGGAGATTCATGCGAGCCTCGGACACGCGCTGCTGGAAACGAAGGACTACGGAAACGCCGTGCGCGAACTGAGCGCGGCGCTTCGGCTAAGCCCAAGTTCCACGCCCACGCTGCGCGATTTGATCAGCGCGGAATATCTGCAAAAAAATTCCGCGGCAACGCTCGATGCGCTCGACGCACTTGCAAAGCGCGAGCCGCCGAACGCGGGCGCATGGTTTGTGCGCGCTTCGTGTTACGATCGAATGAACCAGCCGGAAAAGGCGCTCGAGGCCTATCAGAAATTTCTGGCTATGAACACCGATCAGAACAGCAATCAGTATTTTGAGGCGACGCAAAGGGTGCGATTCCTCAAACTTCTTCTCAAGCAGAAAGGACGCTGAGATGTTTGGCGGTTTTTTACCGGCTCTGTGCATGCTGGGTATCATGATGGCCGAGCCCGCGCAGAGTACGCGGGTTCAGCGGGATCTCGCGAAGGACAAACTGAAATATGATCAAGCGCAGAATGCGGTTGATCGCGCCAAAGCGCTCGGAAAACTTGGCCATGAAGAACTTGCCGCAGCACGTCAGGCAGTCGACGCAGGAAAAACCGATGAGGCCCTGCAATTTCTGAAAGATTACGACGAACAGGCCGCGGATACGCACGCGGCGCTGCTTAAGACAGGCGCTGATCCGGCAAGGGACTCGAACGGGTTCAGGCAACTGCAAATCTCCGTGCGTGAGCGCGAGCGTGACTTGAAAGACCTAATCCGGCGGATTGGATTCGAACAGAGCGACCCCTTCGAGAGAGTTGGGAAACACCTCGACGAGCTGAACCAGAAGCTTATCCAGGAACTTTTCCCGCACCGAGCGCCCAACAAGCAGACGCGCGAGGACACCAATCCTCAGGAGCATCGGTGAAACATTCGAAGTTCATCGCCGCGATGCTTGCATTTGGCTGGATCATTACCATAGTGATGATGATTCCCGCGATGGCGCGCGCGCAGGAGCAGCCAGACTTCTTGAGCCCGGCAGAAGCGGACAAAGTGCGCGATACGCCCGACGCAAACGGCCGCATCAAGCTGTTTATCGATTTCGCCGAGGATCGCCTGAAGAAGCTGCAGTATGAGTTACAGCTTACGACCCCGCAGGTGGACAAGCCGACGATTCTCAATGGATTGCTCCACGGGTATTCAAGCTGCCTCGATGAAGCCGCCGACCGCATCGAAGACGCCCAACAGAAAGGCGCAAAAATTCGTCCGGCGATCAAGGACATGGAAAAGCGCGGGAAGGGTTACCTCGAAACATTGAAAACCATCGAAGGCGTAAACGGCCCAGAGCTCGCGTCTTACAAAGACTCGCTGGAGGATGCGATCAGCGCAACTGAGGGCGCGCTAAATACTGCGGAGAAAGCCTCCAAGGAATATGGCTCAGTTCCCATTCGGAGGAAGCAGTGAAAAGGCGAGCGGTGGCTTCGCGGAATGTGCCCGGCGGCGCGATGCTCCTGCAACGAATGTACACACGGCTCAATTGCCAGGGCCGGCCTCCGCAATTTGTTGCTGAATTTTATCCGTATGCGAACTTGACGCATTCGATTCGCCTGCGGAAAGACACCGCGCATGTGCGCTTTTCGGATTTGCTGCGCGACGCACCACTGGAAGTGATTGAAGCTGCGGCAGCGATTCTGCTGGCTCGCCTTTACCGGCGGAGTGTCACTCAGGAAATGGCCGATTTGTACCGAAGGTATTCGCAGGCACGCACCACGCGTAACAGGCTCCATTTGGTGCGCCGAACACGGGCTCGACGCAGATTTCGCGAAGCGCGAGGCAAGAATCACGATTTGCTGGCGCTTTTTCACAAACTGAATGCTGAATATTTTGAGGGAAATTTACCAAAACCAAAAATCGGCTGGAGCACCCGTCGATGGCGCAGCCAGCTGGGGATTTTTGATCCTGCACTCGATCAGATTGCCATCAATGTTGCGCTTGACCGACCGCACGTGCCGGAATACGTGGTGGCATATGTGCTCTATCACGAAATACTGCATCGCAAACATCCCATCAAGCTCGCCAGATGCCGGCTGGAAGCGCATTCGCGGGAATTTCGTGCCGAAGAAAAAAAGTTCCGCGATTACCCCCGCGCGATGAAGTTTCTGAAACGGTTCGCCTGAAGAGCCTCAAACTCTCAATGCGAGATGCCCGCAACCGCAGGGACTCGTTCACCGATTGTTTTTTTCTGAGGCTGACTCGCCGTTCTTCATTTTGTCCTGCAGCTCAGCGATGCGTTTGCGGACTTTTTTTGATTC
>JASHYE010000138.1 GCA_030043155.1 Candidatus Acidiferrales bacterium
TCCGCACAGCCGCCCATGCCTCTGGCGCGCCCACAAATCCCCATGAGCATTCGCGTGATCGCCGTCGTGGAAATTCTCTTAGGCGCGCTCGCGTTCTTTGGTCCTCTGCAAGCGAGATTCATAGGCATGCGCCCGCCTCTGCTCATCTTTGGATTTCTCGTACACGGTTGGGGTGTCGACGCCTTTTATTTCGCTTCGGGAATTCTTCCGATCCTTTTCTGCATTGGCATCTTGCTCCGTAAGCGCTGGGGACTTGACGCCCTAATCGGGTTCCTCCTCGCAATGATTGTCAACTATGCGCTGTTTTTCTTTTCATCCCAACGCGCTCGGTTCGACGCGGAAATTCAGGCACAAGTGCAGACTCTCACGTCGCAAATCAAAATGCCCGACGGCTCCTCGCCGCCATCAGGCTTTCCATTCGCACACATGAACATGCTTCAGAATTTCGGCTTCGGCGTCACGATTGCTTTGTTCGCTGTGCTGCTCTATTTTCTTTTTACCCGCCGTCGCGCCTTCCGCGCCGCCTGCGTCTCAAATCGTTCGTAAGAGCCCTGCTCGTTGGCCGTCAAAGGAAGGTAGGGACCTGCTACATCCGCGACGCTTCGATATGCGCGGAGTCGCCGGTCGCGTTTCCGCGTCCACGCCGCAAATTCACAATCGTCCCGGCCGCCAGCGCCACCATCATCGGATCCAGCGGCCGGCGGTAATAATCCTCGGGATGCGTCACATAATAAATCAACGGAAAAATGACAAACAGAATCACATAGGGCGCGCCGCGTGCCGCCCCTTCTTCACGGCACGCGCGCCGCAATCCTAAAAACGCCAAAATCGTCAGCGCCGTGCAAAACACGATGTTCGCTGGATCGAACGGCTCTTCGCGCAAATACCGTCGGCTCAGACTCCAGAAACCTGTCCAAATGTAAACCACGCGCCGCAGCGTCTGCACTGCATACAATTTCTTGTGCGTGCTGATGAACGCAACTGCCTCTTGCTTTTTCAGTGCGAAGTAATTCGTTTCGCCGAGGTCGCGGTACTCATTCCATTCCGTCGCGCTGTCGGAAGGATGATACCCGGGTGGATCCCAGTGCCACGAATCGGCATTATTGCCGCAATAAAATTCGAATGCCAAGCCACCGCGAAATGGAATCACTTTGTGAAACGCTCGGTAGTTCCGCACGAACCACGGACTCACCACAATAATCACCGCCAGCAGCGCTGCTGCTCCGGGTGCGAACCATCGCTCGCCGCGTTTCCGTAAGCCATAAAGCACCCACAGCGCCAGGAATGGCATCGGGCCCAGAAGCACCGCATTCGTCAGCGCCGCGAATCCTGTGAGCGCGCCAAAGCCGAACCACGGCCACCAACGCGGCGTATTTTCCAATCTCAAAACCGTCAAGAACAGGAGCGCCATCAACAGCGTCGAGAGCGTCGTGTCCCAGATAAAACTCGCTGCGAAAAAAATCGAATAAGGAAAAAACGCCCAGAGCCAGCCGGCCCAATGGGCAGCCGTATGGCCAAACGTCTGCCGGGCGATCAGGAAAACGGGAATGCACGTCAGCGCGCCGAGCAAACAATCAATCGAAAGAATCGCCAGTGCGGACGCTTGCGTGTAAACGCCGAAAACCTTGAACACGCCGGCGAGCGTTGCCGGAAAAACGGGTGAGAGCCACGAAGTTGGTCCCGTGTCCGCGAAGAATGGGCTGCTGAAGCCGTGCCCTTCATCCAGCGACCGCGCGATGCGGCCCGTCTCGCCTGCAAATTTCCAGTGATCGCGTGCAGGATTGAGCCGCTGAGGATAGAGAAAGCCCATCACTGCCAGCCGCACGCAAAATCCGGCGACAATCATCCACAAACACACGCGGCTCGCGCTTCGTGTGCGCGCCTGTGCCGGGGCAAGTATCGCCGCTTGTGCCAGGGACTCTGCCAGGAGCCTGTTCTTTCCGTTGCGTCAGTGGGCCGCCAGCGCTTGTTGGCCGTGCTCTCTACTGTGCGGGAAACGCTCCCTTTTGGCAATACGGTCAGCAGGTAGCACGTACCGCCGCGGTAACACCGGCGGGCGCAACGGCCGTCGCCGCTCTTTTTTCGGCCTCGCACAAAAGTATCGTGGAGGTACGAGAATGCAGACTTGCAGAGGCGGCGATGCGGGCCCTCACCGCCGCCTCGTGGGGGGGACGAGGTCTCACCTGAGCAAATTGTCCGTCGCCGAATCGCCAGCCTCTTACAGCGAACGCAGAAAATTCAGTATCTCCTGCTGCTGGGCTGGCGTCAGCCCATTGAATTTGTTGATCACAGCATTTGCTTCCGACCCGCACGTCTGGCTCTGCGACGAACTATGAAAACTCGTCCCGTTCGCCTGGAATTGGGTTGAGTTGCTCGTCGTGGTGCACACATTTCCCGTGCTGAAATGTGCTTCGATGGCTTGCAGCAGGTTCGAAGTGCGGCCATCGTGCAGGAAGAACAGTCGCTGCCCGATACCCCAAAGCGGCGCCGTCCGAAACATATCCGGCCCTGCATTTCCTTGCACGATTCCATCAGCCAAATTCGACCCCATGTGATGCAGCGCAAAATCTGAATAGGGGCTGTAAGTAACGTTGGACATTCCAGTATAGGGTGACAGCGTCGTCTGCAATGACGGAGTGTGGCACATCGCACACCCTATCGAAACGAACAGCGCCTGCCCCGCTTCCGTGGACGCCGTCGGCGCCGCTGGCGTGGGCGGAGCGGACAGCCGCACGAAAGCGGCGAAATTGACGATGTCCGAGCTCATGTCGGAAGCGGACCCCGTGACCGCACCAGTGGTCGGGTCGGTGATGTTTGTGGCGTCTTCCGGTGTGCCGTTGAAAACGCAACCGGACACGGCGGAGCGTTCATTTGGGAACGCTTCGTTGCTCACGCCTATTTCGACGTTGTAGGCCTCCCCGGAGAATATGAGCAGCGATTTGTTTTGCGCTTTCCACCCGAATTTTGTCACCGTGCCGTCGTTCGCACTGATGTTCAGCACGCCGCTGATGCCCAGCGCCTTTTTCTGCGCCGCATTCGCAGCGAGGTTTGCCTCCAACGTCGCATCTGGCGTGTTTTCCACCAAACCGAGGCCGAAGAGCGGGGTCGGAATGCGATAGATCACGTTATTTTCGTCGATTTCCTGCGCGAAGTTCGGCTGTGCAAGCGTGCAGCCTGGCGCGTCGGTGCGACCCTGGATGGTGTAAAGATCGTGCACGCCGCCATCAAGGGCACCGCTGGGCGATCCTGAGACTGTGATGAACCGCGCCTCGCGCACCGGCCCATTCGCGGTAATAAACGACGGAACGATGTTCAGCGCGCCGTCTAGATTGGCGAGCGCCACTTGCGGATTCGGAATCGGATTTTGCGGGCTCGTCAGGCCCGGACTGCTGCCACCGATCGCTGGCTGCGCATGACACATCGCGCAACTATTTCCATTGAATGTCGGTCCCAAGCCGGAGCCAGTCTCGCCGGCGATTTGTCCCGAGACCGAATCCACCTCCTGAAAGCGCGTCTGTGCCTGCGTGAAGAAATATTGTTCATTGGCACCGAGCGTTGGATAGTAGCCGCCTGCACCCGCTGGACCGCCGCGCGGCCCCGGATCTTTCGCCGCCGACTGCGCTTGCAAGAATCCCGCGCCAGCAACAATCGCGCAAATCAACAACGCGAACAGCAGTTCCCAAAAGGGCGATTCTTTTTTGCGCTGAGTCATCTCCGCTCCTTTGTATCTCATGTGGACACACTTCAAGCGTCCTGCTTTCGGGCCTTCAAGCGCGGCCGCGCTCAAGGGCCAGCGTTAAATCGCTTCAGCAAAGACCGCCTGCGCGCACTACTTCCAGAATGAAATTAAGCAACGAACTACAAGGGAGGGCGGGGACCCATTCACCAAGCAACCTTTCGGCAAGGGCGGTCAGAAGAGCGAACGCAAACTTGCCGAATCAACCACAGGGGGCGGGACCCAGTGTAACTACAGGAAAGAACCGATGCTGATAAGTAGTTTCTGAACTGGTGCCGCTTATTTAGCAGGAGAGAAAACTCATGTCAACAGAAAAACCAAATAGAATGGCCCTTTCTCTAGTACTTTCGTACCAATTTCCACAGTTTTTTGGCAATCAACGTAAAGAACGGCAGAAGCACCCTCGCGGCTTCAAAAATGCTCTTTCTCTTCCGATTCCGTCAGCGCCGACGACTGGAATTCTGCCGCGGAAATGCGCGCCCACGCCGAAGTTCGCCAGTTATCAACCACTTGCGCCTCGGGCGCCCATTTGCCGATCGGCATTAGCAGACGGTCTGAGAGAGCGCGGGCGTACGGTTCGTACATCCGGCGCAGTTCGCCGAATCGCTGATCGTCTTCCGCGCAGCAGGCGGAGAGCTCTGCGCGAATCAGCAAGCGGCGCAGTTCCTGCAATTCCGTCGCGGGCAGGCGCTCCTCCTCAAACTCGCGTGGCGGCGTATTCAACACCTGTGACAAATCAACGAGCGCGTGCCGCGAAATCGCGAACGTCAGCTTCGCCTGCCACTTCAGCGTACCCTGGCCGTACGCAATCAGCAGCGCCGAAACATCCAAGACTGTCGCGAGTGCTGCGAGCCACGATTGATTATTGTGCTGAGAGCGAAAAAAGCAGAGCACCGGATAAGACAGATGGCTCTCCATCAGCTCCGCCGCCCATTTTTCCCAGTCGTGGAGATTTTGTTCCAGTGCCTGTGAATCATCGCGCCGTGCCAATCTCTTCAGCATTTCCGAAGCGCTCGGCGGTGAGCCTGCGCGCGCATCGAGCAACGATATATTCACCTCGCGCTGCGAAAATGCGCCGTAGAGCACTGGCAAATAGCTGATGACGATCGCCAGAAATCCGAATCCAATCCCTGCCTCAAATACGGTAATGAGCCGCTCCATTCCCGTACGCGGCGTAACGTCCCCCAGCCCTAGTGTGAAAAATGTTGTCCCGCTCATGTACAAATCCGTGCGAAATCCCACGTGTCCCGTGGATGAGAGCGAAGTCGCCATCGCTGACCCAGCGGAATAATGCAGCACCGCAAATCCCACAATCAGCCCAATCGCCCAAACCACAAAAAGTCCGAGCAGCGAGAGCGGACCGTAGTAGCTCAAAAAGCTTTCGCGCCACCCTCTTTTGTGCAGCAGGCATGCGATCAGTCGCCACGGCCGCCACGTCCAGCGATAGAACATCCGCGCAAGCCGGAAGCGCCGCGTCACGCGGCGCGGCAAAATGATCGTCTCGAAAACATCCCACAGAATGATCGCGATCAGCGCCAGACCGAGAATCGCCAGCCACACCATCGGACTCTCCTTTCTTGCTGCATCAACGCCCCCACCTTTTCGCGTGTCGTTTCATAATGCAACTCGCCCTTCTCGATGCAAACGTTTCGCGTTCGCCCTCGGGCTTCCAGCCCCACAACGATGCGCCGCCATTCTAGCGTGATTCGCCAGGTAAGCGCGCGCTTAGGGCGTCGCCTTTCGGCGCCTCTTCGACCCCGTCAACTGCAAACACTTGCACACTTGTAAGGGACAGGATGCGCAGTGGCGCTGCTGACAACAACTAACAGGCTGCAACTCTCGCATTTGCAGTAATATATACCACTGTAATTTGGCCCCTGACGTGCCTCTCCAATCATCAAACGGGGGAACTGAATATGAAGAAGCCAGCCCTTGCCGCGCTGCTCTGCGTCGCGAGCTTTGCGTTTTTTTCTACCTGTGCGCACGCCGGCAGTCTCGACAATTTCAATCTAACTGCTACCTATGATTCGAGCGCCAGCTCCAGCGCCTTCAGCGGCCCGAGCGACACGATCACCATAGGTTTTTCCGTTTTCTCAAACGTGAGCCCATCGAACACGTACACCGTAGCGCTCACCGTCGATTTTGGCGGCACTACCACTATGGGCAGCGGAAGCGTTACTTTTTTTCCGCTGAGCAGTGCAGGACTGTTCAACCTCGATTTTTCCTCTGGCGGTAATGCGTATGAGTGGCAGTTCTACGGACTGCAATCCTACGATGCGTCCGGTAATGTTATCTTGGGAGATTTCTCTTTTGACACGGGGGCCGACGGCTCGATTCTGCTGGAAGACGGCAACTTGATAGGAACCTTCGACAGCGGTCACATATGCGTGACGCCTGGCGGGCAGACGCCAGAGCCAACCCCGCTTCTGCTCCTCGCCACAGGTCTCATCGTCCTCGGATTCGCGGCTCGCGGGCGCCTCTCTTAGGGCAAATCGCGACGAATCAACGGCCAACTGCCGGAACGCAACGGGTTGCACAAATTCCGAACTGAGCGCCGCGTCTGTCCAGAAAACGATGTATAGGCCCTGACACGCTAAGGCCTTTTCTTACAACATCAAATCAGCTTTTCTCCCTTGGCATCCCGCGTGCTTTCGTAAACGCGCCACAGTATGCGCGGGGAGACCTTCATGAAAAAATTCGCTCTTGTACCGGCTCTGCTCGTTATCGCTTTTGCAGGATTTTCTACTGGCGCTCGGGCCAGCACAGTAAATGTTGTTGTAACCGGGACATATTCCAGTAGCGCGGCGAGCACAGCATTCAGCTCCCCAAGCGCAACGTTTTCGGTCAGCTTTTCGCTCCCAGCCAACATCGGCCCTTCATTAACTGTCGCCGCAGTTCCACTGACGATCAGCTTCAATAGCACGGCCATCCCAATACCCGCAGCGCTGCTGACGTTCTTTCCGGCAGTCATTGGAGGCGGATTCGATATCGACTTTGCTTACAACGGAAACGCCTATGAGTGGGACCTCTTCGGGGCGCAACTCTATAACTCGTCAGATAACCTGTCGATCGGCGCGTTCCCGATTTCGCCCACGTTCGGGTCGTTCGCTTCGCAGCTTGTTGTGAATGGCATCCCAGAGCTAATCAGCAGCGGCAGCGTAATGACGGGCACCAGCGTCTCGACTACGCCCGAGCCCGCGTCCCTGTTATTGCTGGGCACAGGCCTACTTGGGATCGGTATCGGGATACGTCACCGGCGTGGGCGTACTTAATCTTTACGCTAGACGCGCAACCCCAATTCCATCTTGCATGCCAGCCGCGCTGGAGTGATAATAGCCGCGCCTGTGGCGCCAGGAATTCCTCGGCAGGAGTTGAGCATGCGCTCTTCAGTTCCGGCCCCTAAAGGAAAAGTCGGCACGGAAATTGCCATACGGTTTGGCTGGCTGCTCAAATTTTTTCGCTACGGCTTCTTCGCGCTGCTTGTTTTCGCCGGGCTGCTGCTCCCCTGCCTAGCGTGCGCACAAGATTTCGCCGACAATTCCAAGTGGGAAATCGGTGGCCACTACGCCACACTGAATTTGCCTTCGCAGTGCACCAGCACAACGAATTGCGACTCGCTCAATAATGGATTCGGCGGTAATCTCACTTACAATTTTTCCAGTTGGATCGGCCTTGACACAGAGATGAACTTCTTCGGCGCGAATGGCGATACGTCCACCACAACAACCGGTGGACGCGTCACTGAAGGCCTTTTCGGTTTTCGCTTCGGCCCGACGACTCGCCGCTGGGG
>JASHYE010000139.1 GCA_030043155.1 Candidatus Acidiferrales bacterium
TACGAGTGGCGCGTCCGGAGGCTCAAACCGCAGCGCCGCGTACTACTAAAGGTTTCTGTCTGACTTCTCCAACTTTGTTCCTATCTCTCTCAGGTGGTTTACAATCGTGCGGAGTTCGTCCAACATCAGCCGCATGAACGCGATCATGAAGAGGAATCCGACTACGAGAACCAAGCCAATCCAGTTGTTGAGGAGCCATCCGAGCCAGTCCATATCTTCAATCTCCTACAGTTCCGTTAGACAGGCTCCAAGACGCAGAGCGCGTCCCCACTAGCAAACAGAACGCGCAAGACACGCGAAACGTTTCCGGCTTCGATAAACTGTTCCTCTCCTGGCGAAGCAGTGCGGATCATGAAGGGAAGGCCAGCTTGGAATTCGCAGTCTTCAAGGCATAGAGGCATCTCAAAGCGAGCTTCGTAATTCTTGAATGTCACGGTGCGCTCGGCTTTGTCGATAGCGGTTATGACCGCCTCGACTTGATAGGAGAGACAACCTCCACAAAAGAATCCAATCAGCAGCCTGCTTGACTCGTCTCGCCATCGCGAGAGGAGCGGAAAGACCTCGTCGACCGTGATCACTTGCCATGCTCTTGCAAAGACTTTTGCAGCGGCAGTACGCATCCAGTAGATCGGCGAGGGGTACATCTGTTTCCTCCGCCGCACATTATTGTCCAAACGCCTTGTTGAGAAATGTCACAATTCTCTGGCGTCCGTCGAAGCCATGCCACGGTTCCCCGACAGGGTAGCCGAAGATGGCCTCATACAGCGGTCCGTGATCCTCGCGTGGATACTCCACCAGTTCGACTGTCACTCCCATCTGCCGCAGTGCGCGATACATCTCCTCGCTCTGCCCGAGCGGATCGGTGCCGTCGCTCTCTCCCTGCAGCAGCAGGAACGGTGTCTTCGCCTTCGCCACATCGGCCAGTGCGCTCTGCTTCCACGCGCTCTCCGCATGCTCCCACGGATATCCTCCGTAGAACCATCTGTCGTAGTACGAGCCTCTCTCCGTCCCGTACTCGCTCTCTTGGTCGGTCACCGGCGCTCCGCTGATGATCGCCTTGAAGCGGTCCGTGCGCCCCTCTACGAACGCCGCCATCTCGCCGCCGTAGCTGTAGCCCATCAGGGCCAGCTTGCTCCCGTCAATGGGATACTGCGCCAGAACCGCATCGACCCCGGCCATGATGTCGCGATAGTCGCCGCCGCCCATGTCGTTCTTATTGGCCGCCGCGAACGCTGCGCCGTAACCAGTGCTTCCGCGCGGATTCGGCCGCAGCACGGCCCATCCCTGGCCCGCCATAAACTCAACGAACGCGCCCCACGAATCGTCAAACGCGCCCGTTGGCCCGCCATGCACCTCGACAATCAGCGGAACTTTGTGTTCCGCGCTCGCCTGCGGCGGCAAATACAACAGCCCTTCGATGGTGAAGGCATCGCTCTTCCACGAAATTACATGCGACGAAACCGGCGTCCACGCCGCCGGCAGCAAGTCCGGCGTCTTCAGAGCCTTTGCGTTTTGCCCAGGCTTCGCTGCGTAATAGAGCGTCGGCAGCTGAGTGCTCGACGACCCCAGCCACACCCATGCAGTCTGTTGCGCGTTGGTGCTCAACTGCGAGACTGTCGTTGTATCGAACTTCAGCTCTTCGCGGCGGTTTCCAGTGAAGCGCATGACCGTAGTCCGCGTGCCCAAGGCCACTTCCTCAAGAACGCTGCCACCTTCCGCGATCGGTTCACCGAAGCCGACACTGCCGCTGAATCCCGCGCTGAGATCGCGGACGGATTGGTCCGCCATTGTGTACTCGTACAGATCCGAGTATCCCGGCGGTGCGTCCACCTGGCTTTGCGCCAGGTAATCGATGTGTCTTCCGTCCCACGACCACGTCGCGGCTTCTATGGTCGGCGGAATCGCCTTCAACTGCTGCGGATGCTCCGGATCGGACATGGTAACCACCCACGCCGTCCCTGCAGGCGACAGATCGCCCACATCGTTCATCCCCTCCGCAATCGCCAGCATGCGGTCACCCTCTCGCGTCCATATGACGCCATCCACATCGGGCGGCACGGCAGTCGGGGTAATTTTTCCGCTGGCCGGATCGAGCAGATACAGCCGCGATCCATGCGGGTCGTGATTCGCCTGTACCGCGTCCGCCTTTTCATCCTGTTCCTTTTTCTCGCCGGGCGTCTGCGGATCGCGCACGACGATTGCAATCTCCTTCCCATCTGGAGAAACCAAGTACTGTGCAACGTCGCACTCTACCGGCTCCGCTTTCGCCGGGCTCGCGCCATCTGCTGGCTTCGGTTCGGGTGGAATCGCATCAGGCGCCTTAGATTCATCGACGGGCGGAACGATCTTCACGGTAAATGGATGCGCCTCGCCGCCATCAATCGGCAGTTCGTAAAGCTGCGTGTGCTCTCCGCGATGCGCCAGGAAAAGAATGTTGCGCCCGTCCGGCATCCACGCGCCGTCGTACTCGCCGCGTTTGTCGTTCTCCGGCGAATATGTCAGTTGCCGCGCCGCGTTCGTCTGTACATCCACCAGCCAGAGATGGTTTTTGCCACCATCGGCGGTCGTATCCGTCACTTGAATCAGCACACTTCGCCCGTCCGGTGAAAGCTTGGGTTGCGAGATCGAGCGCACGTGGCGCATATCTTCATTGGAGGGAAAGTGGTTTTGCGCCGCAACCGAAACCAGGGCAGCGCTGCACACGCACACAACAGTCACATAGGCGCAACGGAAGATGTTTCGCATCGCGGGAGCATACCACAGCGGCAAGTACACTGGGAGCATGCCTCGCTTGGATAAAGCCAAAGTTTCTCTGACGCACATGAAGGCTGTAAAGTGAAAGGTTGTTTGGGAAGCGCTTGAGAACACAGGCATTCAAGAAAGACTGGCGCGCCCGGAGGGATTCGAACCCCCGACCCCTAGCTCCGGAGGCTAGTGCTCTATCCATCTGAGCTACGGGCGCGTATGGATGCCGGAAAAGTCGGGCACCGGAAGCAATTCTAGCGCGTCAGCGAAGGAGAATAAAGCAGCCCGC
>JASHYE010000140.1 GCA_030043155.1 Candidatus Acidiferrales bacterium
TTCCACAATGGCACACAGCATTCACCCTGGCATCGTGCCCGAAAGGTCACAAAAGCACTTCCGTACCATAGTCCACAGTGCTAACCTCAAAGGAAGATTGCTTCATTCGGGGGCGGCAGCAAATGCCCGCTGCAAGCAGGCACACGACGCGCGCCGGCCGTCAGATGTGGAACGTGCAGCAAGAAACTCTGAAGCTGCGATTCTGATGGCAAATCCGGTGAAACCCGAAATGAGGTTCTGCGATGTCATCGATGGATCTGCAGCACAGTAATGAAACTCGCAAGGCGGCGTCTTCAGCGGGAGCAGACCGGCGCCGGCGCAAGCGCGTAAAGGTTTCCGCCCAGGTACGCGTGCGCGTCACGGATGAAAGTTCTGTGACGTTCACCGAAGTCGCCACGACCATCGACGTGTCGCGCGACGGGATTTTGTTCTCGACTTCGCGCAGCGAATTTCGCAAAGGGATGCCCGTCGGCGTAACCTTTCCCTTCTCCACCGCACCGAATGCCCTCAATTCCGAGCAACCCGCTGAAGCTGTCCGCGCGACAGACTTGGGCAGAGGCCAGTTCGGCGTCGCCATTCAGTTTACACACGCGAACCAGCGCGCTGCCGCGGCCATCGCCGCGACGGGTCCGGGCTCAAAGGAAAAATCGACGGTACGCGGTGCTTCCATCTCCGCGAAAGGCGAGATCCACCGGAAGGACATGGCCCGCCCCATCGTTCTGGTGGTGGAATCGGATCTGCGCGCGCAGGAGCAGTTGAAGGCCATGCTCACTCCCGAAGGCTATGATGTTTTTTCTGTGCGCACCGGCACCGAAGCCCTCGACATTTTGCGAACCACGATTCCGGCGTGCTTCATCGCGGAAATCGAAGCAGAAGGCACGAACGGGTATGACCTCTGCCTGATTATCAAAAATAGTGAACGGCTTTCGCGTGTGCCTGTGGTGCTCGTCACGCGCACGGGCCAGCCCGCCGATTACGCCGCGAGCCGCGATTTTGGAGCTGTGGTTTGCATGGCGAAGCCGTTCCAGCCTGAACGCATGTTGCAGGTTGTGCGGCTGGTCGCGCCATCGCCATTCGCGCCCTCTCAGAAAACCGCGTATGGATCCCGCCACAACATCGTCATCGAACGCGTCCTGTAGACCGAGTCTTAAACTTCGTCCACCTCTCACGAACATGCCTTTGCAGCCCGTTGCCGCAGGCGGCGCTGAATCTCCGGCAACATCGGATGTATAACGTCGAGCTTGTCCGCGTCATCGAGACCGGGAAACTTTTGCTTCGTCGTGAAATCATCGGCGAGGAAATATTTGCTTGTGCTCGGGCAGTACTCGTAGCTTTTGATTTCGTAACGATGGGCGGAGAAGTGCGTCTCGCCTTCCGCCCAGATAAAATCCGCTACCGTGAAAGCCTTATATGAAGACAGCGCCGGCGAAGACCAGAAGAGGTGCTCGCTCTGATTGGACGAAGTGATCTCCGGGAAGAGGTTCTGCCAGAGGCCATCGCGATTCAGGATGAGCAGCGACCATAGCCAGATCCATCCGCTGCCACTGTAGTTGAGGTTCGCGGAAAAAAGCACCGCCTCGTGCGAATCTGTTATGGCTATGAATTTGACGCGAGGACCATCAAAGTAAACATCTTTTTTGGTTTTAGCGGCAAAACAATCAAGTGTGCCGCCCGGTTCAATTGAATCCGCGCAGATCACGGCAGGGACAAAAGGCTGAGGGCTCTCAACGCTGCCAAATCCAGTCGTTACACGGATACGCACAGGTTTATCGTAACCGAATAACTGGATACTACCCTTGACAACGGTATCGTGCGACCCGTATAGCTCTTGAGCCCTCGAACAACTGAGCGACAAAACAATGCTAGCAAAGATTGCGCTGCAGATTCGACGACGTCTTACAATTAACCACATGAATACTTCCTATCATGGTTCCCTGGGCTCGACAACTCCCGGCACGAAGCCCTCCTGCCGTTTTTGTGCTTGTTTGAGTCGCTCCAATCGCGTTCCACGCCTTCGCCGTACCGCGGATTCATATAGTACCGTCCATTTATGAAAGGCACGGTCGACCTTCTCCATTCTCCGTAGTTATCTGGGGCCGGGTGAAGATGGCGACTGAATTGAGCCTTGCACCGCTTGCGCCTGCTGGGCGAGCAGGAACTTGCGGTGCATCTGCGCATGCGCGCGGACGTTCGCGTATCCCCCAGGATCGGAGATTTTTGCAACTTGCCCTGCATCGGAAGAAAACCATCGCATGCACGCGTCTAGTTCCACCGCATGATTGTCCGTGAATTCATCCGGCATGATCGAAGGCAGAACGCTTCGCACGCCTGAAGCAGAATCCAAATGCTCGACAGGCGCTTCCTGCAGAAGCTGCGCGATTTCGCGATACTGCTTGGTTCGCGACTCCTCATCCGGAATCGCCAGTTCGTCGAGGCCAATCAGCCGCTTCAGCAATCCCAAATTCGACGGATCGCTCAGCACCGCCTGCAATCGCGGATCAGGATTCGCCATCAATTGCATCAGCACGGCGCGCTGCTCCGACCAGAGCGTCGGATACTGTTCTTCGGTTTCCGGATACGAAAACAAATTCCCTTTCAAATCCGCAAGGCGAATCCATTGCGATTCGAACGCCGCGCCGGACCCGAGTAGCGTCACCTCGACGTCTCCGGGCCGATTTTTGCGGAAGCAATCAACCGCCGCGAGCATCACGTCGGCGTGAAAGAATTTCATGCGCCGCCAGACAAGACCGATCCGACCCATCGCCTGATCGCGCGCCATCGCGTAACCTGAGGCCGTGCTCGTATTCGTCATCGCTCCGCCGAAAAGCGCCGGAAAAGCTCCGGTCAGAAATTGCGCGACGGGTCCCATCAATTCCGCGGCGTGTTGCGCCAGGTCCGGCGGAACACGCGCAGGCGCAGGCTGAAAGAATCCCGCCGCGAGCGGCTGCCCCGCCTTTGCTTTCGCAGGATAATGCGCGCCGGGCTCCGCGGTCTGCGTTTGCAGCGCGTCGAAATCAAGCACTTCGCTGTCCGCGTAAATCGGCGGAATGCCGTACTCGTAAGTTTCAATTTGTAAATTCGACAACGTATTGAAGCGCTCCTGCACACTGATGAGCACGTCGCCGAGACCCGGGCGTCCGCATGAGCCGTCGCCGGGCATGGCATGCATTACGCGCCAGTGATCGTCCATGTTTTCGTTGCGCGATTCGCAATACACGTCGCCCGCGAACGCGACGTACGCGCCGTCGGGAAAGAGCGCCAACAGTTCGTCGCGAAGCGATTTGTCGTCCAGCTGATAGAATCCCCACGGACGAAGCCACGTGCGCTGAAACGTAATCAGATTCGGATTGTAATCGCCGCCCTCCGTGAGCGGCCCGCCCTGCGATTGTTCGAGTCGCGCGAGGCGTTCGTATTGCGCCGATTCTCCTACGGCGATCGGCGCACCGATTTTTTGCGCCGCATGCGGATACGCGGCGCGCAGCCGTGCCTGATGCACTTCCATGTTCCATTGCAGGAACGGGTATTCGTGCATTTCGTTGGCCCACGGCGGAGTTTTCAGTTCCAGCGAACCGACCATGGTGATTACTTCCTGCCCGTTCGGAACGCGCACCGTCCGCACGCCCGCAGGCACGGTGATGATCTCTTCAGGGACGAAATTCTCTTCCAGGAGCAACGCGCCGCACGTTGCGCAGGGCACATTGGTTTGCGGACCCGGCGACGCATTCGCTGGCATCTCGGCACCACAATTCGGGCAGACCCACACCGCATCGATCTTCACCTGCCGCGTGCCCAGCTCCGCTTCCGGATGAAAGCCGAATCGCTGCCCGTCCACAACATAGCGGACATACGCGCCGACTTTACCGCTCGTCCACAAATGAAACGCTTCTTCAACCAGCAAATCGCCAATCCGATTATTCTGCTCGACGAGCTTACTGACTTCGCTCGCACCTTTCGCTGTCGAAACATCCGCTTCGCTCTCCGCCGACTGCGGGAAAAATCGCACGCGTGGAATATCCTGGCTCAGCACGGCAATAATCGACAGGCCGAATGCCTGATAAATATTCGTCACGAATTCGTAGCGCGGCATGTCTTCGAGCGAGCTCTCCTGTGTGAATTTCTGCTCGAAGGGCAAATGCCAGTTCTGATCGCGGTCACTCCACCAGAGATACTGCAATCCGCGCCAGAATTGATGCGCCTGCTTGATGCGGCGAATCTCCGCGCGCCGCGAAATGTCCGATTCTGTCGTGAGTTCGAGAACGAGCCGCCGCAGTGCCTGCTGCAAGCGTTCCGGAAGCTGCTCATTGTTTGTGCCAAACGCCTGCGCCGCAAGCGCCGTCCCCGGCGTCGCAAGCACATCGGTAGCGTTTCCCTGCTCCACAGGAACAGTCGTCGCATTCGGCGCGCCCTCGCTTGTCGCTGGCGCGGAATTGACGAGTTGTGCTTGGTCGAATGAATTGGTTTCAGTCATAAGTTCGTGCCTTCATGGACGAGTGACACATTGGAATGGCCACGGTAAATTGTCGGATTTAAGCAGCGAATCTCGTATTACGTACGCGGGACGACGTTGCGTGGCGTGGGAAACGTTTCTGTATCGGATTCGCGCTCGAGTCGCGCTGCACGCGCATCCCCAATTTCGAGCGCGCGCCCGATTTGCTGCCAGGAACGCCGCGCTGTTCGCCGCACAGCCGCTATCGAAGAGGCTTGCCGCGTGCCGGCTGCATTTTCGGACACGGCGATGTTTATCCGTTTTGTCTCGACCACACCTTCACAGAGGCGAGGGTTGCCTCGCCCGGGCGACTCAAGGCTTGCCTCTGCCAGCTCCGTCGCAGTGGCTGAGCGTGTTGCGGCGGCAACGCGTATCGGTGGGATGCCCGCAACGCCCAAAATCGAATTCACCAACGCGCGATTTTCCGCTCGCAACCGCACCACTTCATCTTCCAGCGCCCGCGTGTAACGCATCCGCAAACGCGCAATAACGTGAGCGCGCACAAAATCGCGAATTGTCCGAATCACGCTCATTAATTTTCTGTCAAAGGGTAACTCTGCGGGATAGCTGCCTATTTCGAGGCGATGTGCGTCAACGTCGCTCATCG
>JASHYE010000141.1 GCA_030043155.1 Candidatus Acidiferrales bacterium
GCTTTGCCTCGCTTCGTCAGCCATTCACCGAAAGCCTCCGCGAATCGCTCAGCATTCACTTTCAGGCTGGCTTCGATCCGGCCCTCCGCAATCGGCAGCGTGTCGTCAAATTCCGCCGAACCCGTAAAGTTGCGCATGCAAAAAGCGTCCAGCCAATCGAGCGGGCACGGCTTTCGCTGGCCATCAATAATCGCATCCACCTTCAGCTTCCGCGCGTACATGCGCGCAGTATAGCACCTGCATTGTTTGCCGATTTTGCTTCAAAAGGATGAATAAGCAATGACAGCTATTTTTGAGAAGATGGAGCGGCAGACGCACCGCCAATTTGCGTGCCGATGATTTCTCCGGAGACGATAATCTCGACGCGGCGGTTTTGCCGCCGGCCTGTAGCAGTGTCGTTGCTCGCGACAGGATTCGACTTTCCGTAACCCAGCGACGTGACCGCATTGGGATCGACTCCCTGCGCGAGCATGTACGCGCGCACCGTGCCGGCACGATTTTCTGAAAGCGACTGATTATATGCATCTGTTCCGATACTGTCTGTATAGCCTTCGACTTGCAGCTTCAAACCCGGATGCGCTTCCACAATGCCGGAAAGTTTCGCGAGAGCTTCTCGCGCGGCAGGCTGCAGATCAAACTTCGCCGTCTCGAAAAGCACATCGGCCATATTGACCTTCAGGCCGCGAGCCGTGTCAGTGGTGGGCAGGATGCGGTTGAACTGCTGCAAGAGCGTGGCCCGCAACTCCTCCTTCTCCTGCTCGGAACGCGCCGCGGCGGCTTGCGCGGCGAGTGCAGCAGCCTGAGCTTGCGCAGCAGCGGCTTGCGCTTGAGCCGCAGCTTGGCGGTCCTGCTGTGCCTTCGCCTCTGCGAGCGCCTGAGCCTGCGCTTCGGCTTGTGCTTTCGCAGTGGAAGCGGCGGCGGCTTGCGCCTCGGCTTGGGCCCGCAGTTCGGCTTTCTCCTTATCCAATTCGGCTTGCTGCCGAGCAGCGGCTTCCTGCTGCGCTTTGGCCTCGGCTAACGCTTGAGCCTGCGCTTCCTGCTGCGCAATCAACTCCGCCTTGGCCTTTTCCAACTCCGCGGTCTGGCGGGCAATCTCGTCCTGTTGCTGCTTTGCTGCAGCAGCAGCGGCGGCGGCTTTGGCATCGGCCGCTCGTTGCTCTTCGGCAGCGCGCTCGGCGGCTGCTTTTTCTTCGGCAATGCGCTGAACGGTGACCTGCCGCGCATCCGCGGCGTTTTCGACGGCATCACGAGCGCTTTGGGCCGCCTGCTTGCGGTCACCTTTGTGCGCGAACATCATTTCGGAATTCGTCAGCGAAGCTTGCGCCCGCGCGAACGCATCTGCGGCGTACTTGGAAGCTCCGGCGGTCGCCGCAATCGCTACCGCATTTCGCGCTTCGAGCAGCTCCAGCGGAGTGTCCGGCGTCGCGAAGCCCTGGCTCGCGGCCCCGTTCGACGAATACGCGTCGCGGCTGGCCAGTTCGATACTGGGAGTAATTTTCTCGATTGTGCCGCTTGTTGTCGGCAGCGTGGAATTTTCCAAAACCACGAGACTGCTCGGCTGATTCACCGCATAATACGGCTCGGCAGTGACGATCATCCCGAACGTCTGTAACGACGTGCTCGCTTGAATTTTGCTGGTCAGTCCATTCAACAAAATTTCGCCCAGATTGCTGGCTTTGCCCTCCGGCGTAATGGCCCACAAAACATAAGTTAGATACGCGGCGCCGAATTTCTGCGCAGGCATCAAATTCGTGAACTTCGCTTCGATCGCCAGCCGCCCTTGCTTGCTTTCGATTTTCGCTTCGCCCTTCGCGCCAACCAGCAGCGGCGTGCATTCGAACCCAATTTCCGTCGAGCCACGCTGATAGCTGACGGCCGTCAACGAGCCGCCGATAACGCTTTGCGCATAGACAGACGCGCTCGATTGTGGCGCGCTCTGCTGCGCTGGAGTCAGGGGAGCAACAAATAACATCGCGGCTCCAAGGAACATGGCGGCAAACGTCTTCATGGTCGTGCTCCTTCAAAATTCCGATCAAACAGTGGCGATGGATGTCAGGGATATAGGGCGACTTAAGTTGCAGTTAAAGGTAGCAGCGCCAAACTGAGGCCGTAAATGGTACGAGGCGCTACGATTGTCGTAAGAGTACAAAGCAGTCTCGAAGTCGGCTATAAGACGACATCTGGGAATAACAAAGAGATACTAACTGCTTAGGCGTAGACTATCCTCATCGAACGGAAGCCTGTATGAGCAGCTGGGGGTCTTGTTGCAAATTACCGGTGAAATGGTTAGCGGTAAGCTCGAACGATTGGAGGTCGTTTATGTCGAAACCAGTGATGTTTCTGTGTACTGTTGTTTTGGCTTTGGGGCTCGGGCAAGTACGACTGAGCGCTCAAGAATCTTCGACCACCACCCTTACAAGATCAGACGCCCACGTCATTTTCGACCAAACGGCGTTTTTTGGTCCTGAGACGCCACTGCCCCGTTGGGCAAACGGTTACCTCGTGAGCTGGACTGTCGAGACGTTCGCTCCCGATTCACCCAACGTTCGGCTTTATGACAAGACCGGCACGATGGTGAGGTCGGCAACGGTTTGGTTTCCCGGTTCAACACGCGTCGCGTTGACGTCGGCGACAACCGGCCCGCATGGTCAGATCGTCGCATCGGGAGAGGCCGACAGGTCTGACGGCGCCCGACCGCGATTCATCGCTTTCGTTGACGCCGCGGGCAAGATGACTGCCATCCAGACGGGCGATTTCGACGCGGACGAAGTATGCGCGGCGCCGGACGGTACGATCTGGAGCCTGGGCGACACTGGCTGGGATTCAAGGGCACACCACCCCAAGCCGGGTGAGACGTTTCGACACTTCGATATGCAACGAGGCCAGATCGGCGCATATGTCCCTCGAAGTACATTTCCAGACAGACCTGCGCCTTACGAATTGTCATACATAAGGTGTGGAGCTGCCGAAGTTGCGGCCTATAGCCCAACTGGCGTGTTCATCGAGATGTCGTATGGGAGCAATGCACCGCGAGTCTACAAGGCGAGCATGCCTACTGGCTACCTTTTGGCTGGTTTCGCTATCCAGGATCCGACGCGAGTCTTCGGACTGCTGCAAAATACGTCAACTACAATCTTGACGACACCGGAGTAAACGGCCTCTATTCGCTCGTCCTTGATGAAAGCAGTTCCAAGGCCCTGTGGGTTCCGGTCCCGGGCGCAGCAGGTAGTTACAAGCTTCCAGGCATGCCAACCCGCTTGTATGGCTTCGATGGCGACTATATTGTGTTGGGCCATTCAAAAGATACCGTTCCCGGCTCATTGCATTGGGATTCGCTAACAGGGCGAGAATAAAAGCCCAACCACGAAACCCGCTTCCACGCTGAGCCGGTTCCGTCTCCGCGCAGTTGACGTTTACCGCACGCAGAATCACCCGCCGAGTGTTCCCTTCCTTGATTTTCCACAGCGGCCAGCCTAAACTTTATATTTTATTGCGTTTGCAATACTTGAAGGCAGACCGAAAGTCGAATGCGACGCGCAAGGGCCCTACCGAATCTTGAACTTGTGGGCGACTCCCCGCGCCAGTCAAAACCAGGAGGCTAAAGTGCCCACTCCGCTGGAAAATTGGGTTGACGAAGTATCCCGTCTGACCACCCCGAAAGAGATCGTCTGGTGCAACGGCTCAGCCCAGGAATATCAGAAAATCGCCGAGAAAATGCTCAGCGACGGCTCGTTCATCAACCTGAACAGCCATACGTACCCGAATTGTTACCTTCACCGCAGCAATCCCAACGATGTAGCCCGCACCGAAGGCGTCACCTTCATCTGCACGCGGCAAAAATCCGATGCCGGCCCCACCAACAACTGGATGGCTCCTGAAGAAGCCAAACAGAAGGCTGAAGTGTACTTTCGCGGCTCGATGAAAGACCGCACCATGTACGTGATTCCATACATCCTCGGGCCGGAAAAGTCGCCGTACAGCAAAGTAGGCGTTGAGATTACCGACAGCGCGTACGTTGTGGCAAGCATGCGCATCATGTCGCGAATGGGAACCGCGGCGCTGAACCGGCTCGGCAGCTCGGATGACTTTGTCCCGGGTCTTCACTCGCTGGGAGACATGGACCCGCAGCATCGCCTCGT
>JASHYE010000142.1 GCA_030043155.1 Candidatus Acidiferrales bacterium
CGCCGATTTTCACGCCGGCGGCTTGCGAAGGAACGACCACGCTTTTCGAAGTGGACTACATCGACGACCAAAAAGCTTATCTGACGCAATCCGGCCAGCTTTATGTGGAGGCAACGGCCGCGGCGCTCGGAAAAGTCTATTGCTTCGGGCCAACGTTTCGCGCGGAAAAATCCAAAACGCGCCGGCATCTCACAGAATTTTGGATGCTCGAACCAGAAGCGGCCTACGCGCATTTGGAAGACATGATGGCGCTCGGTGAAGGACTGGTGAGCGCAATGGTGCAGGCATGCGTGAAAAATCGCGCGCGCGAATTGGAAATGCTCAAGCGCGACGTCAGCAAGCTGGAAAAAATCAAGCCGCCGTTTCCGCGAATCATGTACGAAGAAGCGATCAAAGTTCTGAATGAAAACGGGAATGCCGCGAAGTTCGGAGACGATTTTGGCGGCGACGAAGAAACGATCATCTCCAAGAATTTCGACAAGCCGGTGATCATTCATCGCTATCCCGCAGCGATGAAAGCGTTCTACATGGCGACCGATGCGGCGCGGCCGGAGCTTTCGCTCAGCTTCGACATGATCGCGCCGGAAGGATATGGCGAAATTATTGGCGGCGGTGAGCGCCTTTCCAGCTACGACACAGTGATTGAGCGCCTTCGGCAGAATAATTTGCCGGAGGAATCGTTCCAGTGGTATCTCGATTTGCGGCGCTACGGCAGCGTTCCACATGCAGGGTTTGGACTGGGCTTGGAACGTACCGTGGCGTGGATTTGCGGAACCGAGCACATTCGCGAAGTCATACCCTTCCCTCGGATGCTTTATCGCGTATATCCTTGACGTTTCCAGCAGGCTCGCATTGCCCGCCGGATTTTCTTGGGGGATAAGCAGCACATGGCGCAAAAAATTCGCATTCTCGGTGTGCCGATGGACCTGGGGCAGAGCCGCCGCGGCGTCGACATGGGTCCGTCCGCGCTGCGCGTCGCCGGCTTGCAGGCGCGCCTGAAGCAGCTTGGCTACTCAGTGGAAGATATCGGCAATATTTCCGTCAAACAGCCTGAGGAGCAGCACTACGGCGACAAACACGCGAAGTATTTGACGGAAATTGCGGAGACTTGCCAGGGCCTTGCGGAAACAGTAGAACGCACGCTGGGCGAAGAGATGATGCCGCTGATTCTTGGCGGAGACCATTCCATTGCTGCGGGGTCAGTGGCGGGAGTTTCGTCATTCTTCCGCAAGCAATCGAAACGCATCGGATTGATTTGGCTCGACGCGCACGGTGACGTGAACACGCCTGAAACCAGTCCCTCCGGCAACGTCCATGGGATGCCGCTCGCTTCGGTGATCGGTTACGGCGCTTCGGAGTTGACGGAACTGAGCGGGTTCAAGCCAAAAGTCGAGCCGCAGAACATCGCCATGGTTGGGATTCGCAATCTCGATGCGAAAGAGCGGCAACTAGTGAAGAAATCCGGGGTGCATGTTTTTACGATGCGCGACATTGACGAGCGCGGCATGCGCGACGTGATGGCCGAGGCGCTGCGTTTTGCGTCGGACGATACGAATGGAATTGCTGTGAGTCTCGACATGGATTTTCTGGATCCCTCCGAAGCACCCGGCGTAGGCACGCCTGTCCGTGGCGGCGTCACGTATCGCGAGGCGCATCTCGCGCTGGAAATGATTGCGGACAGCCGTGCGCTGGTTTCGTTCGAGCTGGTGGAAATCAATCCGGTGGTAGATTTGCATAACAAAACAGCCATTCTAGGCGTCGAGCTGGCCCTGTCCGGCCTGGGCAAGAAAATTCTCTAATGGAAAATCGCAAGCGTTTGCGGGTGGGGATTTTGTTTGGCGGGCGCTCGGGCGAGCACGAGGTTTCCGTCGTTTCGGCAGCCTCGGTGATTCGCGCGCTGGACACAGAAAAATACGAGGCGGTTCCGATTGGCATCACGAAAGACGGGCGCTGGCTCGTCGGCGCAGCAGCGCAAAAAATGACGGAACAAAAAATGCTGCCAGAGCTGCTGAAAACAGGCGAGCGCGTGGTTTTGCCGCCGGATCCGAGTGCTTCGGCGCTGGTTCCGCTCAGTCCGGGAAACGCGCAGCCGAGCATCAAAGTGGACGTGATTTTTCCGGTGCTGCACGGTACGTTTGGCGAAGACGGAACCGTGCAGGGATTGCTGGATCTCGCGGGAGTTCCGTACGTCGGCTCCGGCGTGCTCGGCTCTGCGGTCGGCATGGACAAAGACGTGCAGAAGCGGCTGTTTCACGAAGCGAAAATTCCGATTGTTGATTTTCTGTCGGTTTCGCGGCATGAATGGGAAAAGAATCGCGGGAAAACGCTTGTCGCGATCAAAAAGAAATTCCGCTTCCCGCTATTCGTAAAGCCCGCGACGCTGGGCTCGTCGGTGGGAATGACTTGCGTGCACGAAGCAGCAGAGCTTCCCGCGGCGATGGATTTAGCGGCCAGTTTCGCGCTGAAAATCATTGTCGAGCGGGCGATTCGCGGACGCGAAATCGAAGTGGCAGTGCTCGGAAATGAAGATGCGCGCGCGTCTGTGCCGGGAGAAATCATCCCGCACCGCGAATATTACGATTACTCGGCGAAGTATCTCGAGTCCGGCTCGCGCATCGAAATTCCCGCAAAGCTCAGCAAAAAACAGATTGCGCAATTCCAGGAATATGCGATTCGCGGCTATAAAAGCATCGAATGCGCGGGCATGGCGCGTGTCGATTTTTTCCTGGAGCGCACGACGAAGAAAATTCACCTCAACGAGATCAACACGATTCCCGGATTCACGAGCATCAGCATGTACCCCAAGATGTGGGAAGCGAGCGGCGTGCCATACACGAAATTGATCACGCGGCTGATCGAGCTGGCGCTCGAACAGCACGCTGAAAAATCGCGCACCAAATATTCCATCGAATTGCCCGCCGGCGCGGGCGGCGCTCTCGAAGGCTAAAGCACTCCTCGTTTTTGTTCGTCCCCGTCCAACAATTTCACTCCGAAAGAGAGGAACCGCACATGGGAATTTTGGAAGCGGCAAAGCCTGTCGCGCTGATTTGCACAAGAGACCGCGCTCGAGCCGCGGCGTTCTATCGCGATACCCTAGGACTCAATATGACCGGCGAAGACGATTACGCCGCGATTTTCAATGTTGGCGGAATCGCGCTACGTGTCTCGACGGTTCCGGATTTCACGCCGCATGAGCATACCGTGCTAGGATTCGAGGTTGCGGACCTGACCGCGACCGTCAAGGCGCTGAGCGAGAAAGGCGTGGCCTTCAAGCGGTACAAGCAGTTCAAGCAGGATGAGCTTGGAATCCTACAGGTGCCAGGCACGCGGACACGCGTGGCCTGGTTAACCGATCCTGACGGAAATGTGCTGAGCGTAACGAGCAGCTAGAAGAAGGAACTGCGTAACTTCACGGCACCTTGACATGCGCGCCGAACCTGATTAAACTAACCGGTTAGTTAAATAATTGCATCCGTGCTCCCTTCCTTTAGCGGTGGTAACTCGCCTGCCAGGGAATCGCGGGACGGATTAACAAGCCTTATGAATCGCGGCAGGAAAAAAATCGCGAATCCGGAAACGGCGCGCCGCATTCTAGCCGCTGCAGAAAGTGTTTTTGCCGAGCACGGGCTCGCGGGTGCGCGTACGGATGAAATTGCGCGGGCAGCGCGCGTAAACAAGGCGATGCTCTACTACTACTTCGAGAGCAAAGAACATCTGCACCGCGCCGTGTTCGAAAACCTTTTCAAGCAGGCGAGCCGGATGATCGAAGCGGAGATGCCTGCGAACGCTTCGGCACGGCAGATTATTCTGGCATTTGTGGACGGATACTTCGCGTTCCGCGTGGCCTATCCGAATTACGCGCGGCTGATGCAGCAATTGATGATGGAATCGCCGGAGGAATGCCGCAGGGTGGCGCGGGAGTACTTCCGGCAAGGCTATGAGGAGCTCACGCGCGCGATCCAGCAAGGCATTGCGCGCGGGGAATTCCATCGCGCCAATCCCGCCCACACGGTGATCAACATTCTCGCCATGATTGTTTTTTATTTCTCGGGAGCGCCAGTGCACAGCGTGTTGCTGGGGAAAGACGCGCTGAAGCCGCAGACGGTGGCGGAACACAAGCGCGCGGTCGTTGATTTGCTCGAACACGGACTATTTCGCTCTTCCAGGAGGGCCGGATGACGGGCCGGAAATTCTTCGCGGTGCTGGGCGTGTTTTTTCTGATCGCGCTTGCGGTTTACATTTTTACCACGCCGCGCGGAAGCGCTTATCCGCTCATAGGAGTGGTGGACGGAAATGACGTCATCGTAAGCCCGCAGATCACCGACCGAATGGTGAAGTTGACGGTGGACGAAGGCTCCGAAGTGACGAAGGGCGAGCTGATTGCGGAACTCGATCCCGCGGCGCTCCAAGCGCAAGTGGCCGCGCAAGAAGCAGCCATCGGGAGCTTGCAGGCGCAAGTCGTACAGGCGCAGGCGAACCTGAGCCTGACGGATAGCCAAACCGCGGCAGCGTTGCGCGTGGCCCAAGCGAACTACACCGGGTCACAGGCGCAACTCGAGCAGGCCAAAGCCACGTCGGACTTAAACGAAATTAATATGAAACGAGAGCTCAGCCTTTTTGCTTCGGGCGTAGTGGCCGCACAGGATCGGGATAGCGCCGTGGCGACCTTTAAGGCGTCGGACGCAAATGTGCATTCGCTGAGCGACCAAGTGAAATCGCAGGAGGCGGCGCTGGCCGTCGCGGAAGCAAATCGCAAGCAGGTGGACGTGCTGCGGAGCCAAATCGCATCAACGCAAGCGCAACTGAAGCAGGCCATCGCGATGGAGGCGCAGGACGAAACGCAGCTGGGATACACAAAAATTTACGCGCCCATTAACGGAATTGTCTCCGTGCGCGTGGCCAAGCAGGGCGAAGTGGTGCAGGAAGGCAGTCCGATTGTCGTAGTGGTCGACATGGACAATCTGTGGGTGCGAGCGGACGTGCCTGAAACGTACATCGACTCGATTCAGTTCGGGGAAAAAATGCCGATCAAGCTGCCGTCAGGTGAAATCGTTCACGGAAATGTGTTTTTCAAAGGCGTGGAAGGGGATTTTGCGACGCAGCGCGACGTGAGCCGCACGAAGCGGGACATTAACACCTTTGCGATTAAAGTCTCGCTGCCGAACCCGCAGCACCGTTTTTTTACCGGCATGACCGCAACAGTGCTTCTTGCTCCACAAAACGAAGGAAAGCACTGGTGGGCGCGTCTCTAGCGAAATAGGACGATAAGCAGGAAAAGGGCTCGAGCACATGCACGCGATTGAAGTCGACAATTTGACGAAGAAGTTCGGCGACCTCACGGCGGTGAACGCGATCAGCTTCACCGTGGAGGACGGTGAAATCTTCGGATTGCTGGGGCCGAACGGCGCCGGAAAAACCACGCTGATTCGCATGCTAACGACGCTGACGCCGCCGACTTCCGGCACCGCTACCGTCGGCGGGCACGACATCGTGAGCGATGCGAACGGCGTGCGGCATGCGCTGGGGGTGATTCCACAGGCCTTCACGTCCGATCCGGAGCTAACCGCCGAAGAGAATATGCTGATTCACGCGAAGCTTTATGGCGTTCCCGGCGGAGAGCGCGCGGCTTTGATCGACAAACTGCTGGAGTCCGTCGATTTGTTCAAATTCAAAACGAAACTGGTGCGGACTTTTTCCGGCGGCATGAGGCGGCGGTTGGAAATCGCGCGCGGGCTGGTGCATTCGCCGAAAATCATGTTCCTCGATGAACCGACGACCGGCCTGGATCCTGTGTCGCGCACCAACGTCTGGGAGATGATTCGTCGCCTGCGTGATGACAGTCATCTGACCATTCTTCTCACCACGCATTACATGGACGAAGCCGACAAGCTGTGCGACCGCATCGCCATCGTGGATCACGGCAAACTCGCTGCGCTCGATTCGCCAACGAAACTGAAAGACAGCGTCCCGGGCACGGATACCGTGGAAGCGGAATTCTCCGGCGCGCCGCCGGATTGGAGCCAGCAACTGCAGCAATTGCCGCACACGCAAAATGTTCAGACACGCGATGGCGCGGTGCACATCGCATCGAACGATGGTCCTGCAACGGTCGCAGGACTGATGGATCTGGCGCGGGCGCGGAATGTCACGGTAAAGCGCGTCAGCGTGCAAGGCACAACCCTCGATGATGTTTTCATGCATTACACCGGCAGCGATCTTCGCGATTCAGCGAATGAAGGAGCGAAGTACAGCGTGGGACATCTGTATCGCTAATTTTCGGAAAGGACTGAAGCTTTGAAGTTCAATTTTTCTCGCATGTGGGCGCTGGTTGATCGCGACCTGCGGAAGTTTTTCCGCAGCCCGGCGCTGATGATGAGCTCGATGATTTTCCCGATGGTGCAGCTCATCGTGCTGGGCTACTCGTTCGGCGGAAAAATTATGAACGTGACCCTGGGGGTCGTCGACCAGGACCACACGGAAATGTCGTGGCAGGTGCGGGAAGCGCTTGCCGGAGTGACGACTGGGCCGAAGATGTTTCACGTCATCAATTATCCTTCGATGCTGGAGGCTATGAAGGACCTGCGCACGGGCGGCATCGGCGGCATCGTGGACATTCCGGAGAAATTTTCGCGGCGCGCCTATGGCGAGGACCAGCCAAAACTCGGGCTGATCGTGGATAACTCCGACCAGATCACTTCGAGCTCGCTCGAAAGCGAATTGCAGAGCGTCGTTGATCAACTGAATGTGAATATGGCGTCGCAACTGGATGTGGGCCCAAATCCCGAAATTACGTCGGGGCCGCTGGCTTCGCGGCTGCCAGGCGTGATCGCGCTCGATACCGTCGAGGTATATCCGTACGTCGAGTACATCAAGTATTTGCTTCCCGGCTCGATTGCCATGGCGGTGTTCATCGTGGCGATGATCGGCGGCGGAATCACGTTCATCGACGACAAATCGCGCGGGTTGCACGAAGGCTACCTGCTGACGCCGATCCACAAAGCCGAACTGGTGATCGGGCTGGATCTGGCAGGCTCAATCAAGGGGTTGATGGCCGGGCTCGTGATTACGTTCATCGGAGGGTTGATCGCGGGAATTCCGGACTTATGGAACCCGGTGCGGTTGTTCTTCCTGATGATTGTAGTAGCCATGGCTTCGCTGTGCATGATCAGTTTCATGTTTTTGATCATGGTGCGTATCGACGATCCGCTCGTGCCGCGCGCAATTTTTGGCGTACTGAATACGCTGCTCTTTTTCCCTTCGGGAGCAATTTATCCGACTTACGGCTTTCCCGCATGGCTGAGGGCCATTTCGGTTGTCGATCCTTTCACATACACAGTGGACGCGCTGCGAAACCTGCTTCTGCGGGGGAGCGGTATTGAAGGCGTATACGGCGACGTGTTAATTTTGGCAGGGTTCTCCGCGGTGATGATCGCGGGCAGCATCGCTCTTTTCAAGCGACAAATCTGAATTTTCGGTGTCTAACAGTCAGGGAAGCCAAGTGACTCTTCTTGACGCCAACCAAGCGGAACCATCCAAGAAGCCGTACTACATTATTGTCATCGTTCTCGTAGTATTTCTGATTGCGCTTTTCGTGTGGCGCGAAGTGCGCTTCCGTTCGGAGGAGAAGACGGCCACTTCGTTTTTCAGTGAGCTTGCTTCCGGCAATCTTCAGCAGGCGTACAAAACGTGGCAGCCCTCGGAGAGTTATTCCTTCAACGATTTTCAGAATACGTGGGGCCCGGACGGATACTACGGGCCGGTGAAGAGTTTTGAAATCGAAGCCACGGAGGCGCCTCGCAGGAGTGATTCGAGCGTTGCGGTAACTGCTCTTGTCAGCCCATATCAGCCTTTCCCGAAAAGCGGCACGGCAGAAGCGAATAAGACCAAGGAAATCGTCATCTGGGTGAACCGCACGACACAATCGCTGAGTTTCCCGCCGCCTACTTTTTAGCGACTTCGCGTAATGCGCCAGACAATTCTTCACGCGTCAGCGTAGCCGTTCCCAATTTCGCTACCACCACTCCCGCGGCGGCATTGCCGAGAATAGCCGCCTCGCGCAATGAAGCTCCGGCGGCGCTGGCGAGCGCCATGGTTGCCAGCACGGTGTCGCCCGCACCGGTAACGTCGAAAACCTGGCGGCCGCTGTTCACTTCGCGCCTAGGCGCCTTCCCGATCACCCCCATCGGCGTTTCCTTGCTGATGGCCGACACGTGAAATCCTTTGGCATCGTCGCGCTCGAAAAGATTTAGCCCCTGCGCGCCAAGTGTGATCACCACTGCACCGCATCCAAAATGATCGAGAAGCGCGCGGCCAGCCTCCACAACAGATTGTTCGGAATCGAGCGAGCGCGTGACAAGAAAGCCGGCCTCAGCGCGGTTGCAAATCACGACGGTGGCACCGCGGTAGGCAGTCAAGCGCGACCACTTCGGTTTGATGAAGGATGGAATTTTGCGCCGCGCGGCCGCATCCAAGACGCGCTCGGCGAGTGTGTCACTCACCACACCTTTGTCATAATCCGAGATTACAAGCGCGTGCATGCGTTCGATGGCAGAAGTGAGGCGCTTCATGAGTTGCTGCTCCGACGAATCCGGCAGGTGAGTTCGCACCTCGCGATCGACGCGCACCACCTGCTGCTGCCGGGCGATAATTCGCGTTTTTAGCGTGGTCGGACGGCCGGCCAGCTCGACAATGCCCTTTTGGCCGAGATTGAGTTCGCGCATCGCTGCTCGCACCGCATCGCCAGCCTCGTCCTTTCCGATGACGCCAAAAACTTCCACGCGCGCGCCGAGAGCAGCCAGGTTCGCGGCCACGTTTCCCGCGCCGCCGAGGCATTCACTCTGCTTCATGAAATCCACGACGGGCACGGCGGCTTCCGGTGAAATTCGG
>JASHYE010000143.1 GCA_030043155.1 Candidatus Acidiferrales bacterium
CGCATCGGTTACGAGGGCATTCGACATGCAATGCGAGGAAATCTCATTGAGAACTTCGATGGCAGCCACAACCGGCAATGCAACATAAACCAATTCTGCGCCGCGAACTGCATGACTCACATCTGCCGTCCGTTCCCATTGAAACCTGCTCGCGCCCAACCTGTCCAAAACCTCTGGCCTATCGAACGCAATGATAGACGTGCCTGGCTGCGCTTTCTCAATTGCTGCGCCAAATGATGCACCGATCAGCCCGGTGCCCAAAATCGCTACACGGCGAAACTCGCCTTTTGGATTCATCCCTTAAGCTCTACGGCTCACTCCGTGTTTAGCAGCTTCCTTCAGTGTGCGTATTTGCGCTGCCACTCGATCTGCCGCTTCAGTAATGGAATGCGCCTTCTCAATTTCCGAGACCAAAGAGGATCCCACAACGACCGCATCTGCGATTCCACCCAGCACGGTAACCTGTGTAGCCACGGAAATTCCAAATCCCACAGCGATTGGTAGCTGACTGAATTTTCGGATCTGCCGCACGATCGCGGGCAATTCTTCGGGCAGGGAATCCTTTGCGCCGGTAACGCCGGTGCGTGAAACCGCATACAAAAATCCACTGGAGCAGGCCGCGATCCGCTTTAGTCGTTCATCTGTTGAAGTTGGCGCCGCCAGGAAAATGGTATCCAAACCGCCTGCGTGCATCGTGTCGCAGTATTCAGTGGATTCCTCCGGTGTCATATCCGTTACCAGAACCCCGTCCGCCCCCGCGCCAAAAGCTTTCTTCGCAAATTTATCGAGGCCCATCTGCAATATGGGATTGAGATAACCGAACAACACGATCGGTATGTCCGTCTGTTTACGCAATGCCTCAACCAGGTCAATCACTCGATCGAGCGTAGTTCCGGATCGCAATGCCCGCTCACTGGCCCGCTGAATTGTGGGACCATCGGCAACCGGATCGCTAAAGGGAATCCCCAGCTCAATTACGTCCGCCCCAGCCTGGGCGATTCGCAAAACAATCTCGCGAGTGCCTTCAATCGACGGATCGCCAGCAGTTACATAGGCGATTAACCCAAGCTCACCTTTCCTTGCTAGCTCTTCAAATTTGCGTCCGATGCGGGTTCTTAATTGAACGGATGCGCCTTTTGATTCACGCATACTTCGCCAGGATCTCCATGTCCTTGTCGCCGCGTCCGGAAAGATTCACGATGACCAGTTCATTCTTGCCCATCCGAGGAGCGCGCCGCATCACTTCCGCTATTGCGTGAGCTGACTCCAATGCGGGGATAATTCCCTCCAGAGTCGCCAGCGTGCGCAATGCATGAACCGCCTCTTCATCGGTCACGGCGGTGTATTCGGCCCGTCCTCGATCCGCCAGCCATGCGTGCTCCGGCCCGACGGCTGGATAATCGAGCCCCGCCGAAACAGAGTGGGTTTTTGCTATTTGGCCGTCCGAATTCTGCAAAACGTAAGTGTACGTTCCCTGAAGAACGCCGGGCTTCGCGCCGGCAAACTCCGCCGCAGCGGCCAAGCGCGCTGCGTGTTCACCAAGCCCGGTACCACGACCACCTGCCTCGACTCCAATCATCTTCACGTTCGCATCGTCCAGAAATTCATGGAAAAGACCAATGGCGTTTGATCCACCACCGACGCATGCGAAAAGCCAATTCGGCAAACGCCCCTCCGCCGCCAAAATCTGCTGTTTCGCTTCCTTCCCAATCACTGCGTGGAAATCGCGAACCATCATGGGATATGGGTGTGCACCCAGCACCGAGCCCAACAGATAATGCGTCGTCCTCACATTTGTGACCCAGTCACGCATCGCCTCGTTGATTGCGTCCTTCAGTGTTTTGCTGCCTGAGTCCACTCCAACGACTTCCGCGCCCAGGAGCCGCATACGAAAGACATTCAGCCGCTGGCGCTCCATGTCTTCTGTGCCCATATATACCGTGCACTCGAGGCCCAGCCGCGCCGCAACCGTTGCGGTGGCCACGCCATGCTGGCCAGCACCTGTTTCAGCTATCACGCGCCGCTTGCCCATGCGCTTTGCGAGTAATCCCTGCCCTATGGAGTTATTGATTTTATGCGCTCCCGTGTGCAGCAAATCCTCGCGTTTCAGGTAGATTTTGGGACCGCTCAAACTTGCGGTGAGCCGGGATGCGAACTGGAGTGGTGTTGGACGTCCAGCAAAGTCCTTGAGCATCCGATCAACTTCGGCACGGAATGTCGCATCGTTGCGCGCTTCTTCGTAAGCCCGCTCCAACTCCTCAAGCGGTGCCATGAGAGTCTCCGGCACATATCGGCCTCCATATGCACCGAACCTCCCGCGAGCGTCAGGCGCCTGCGCTATTGCAACAATGCTTTTCATTTTGTGTTCCTGGGACGCTTTCCGAGCACTTTGAGAAATTCCCGCATTTTCCTCGGGTCTTTTTTTCCTGGCGAGCGCTCCACTCCACTACAAACATCCACGGCGCAAATTCCTGCAGCACAAACCGCCCGTCGCACATTCTGTCTGGTCAGCCCACCGGCGAGAATCAGCGGCGTTGACTGTCCCCCACTTCTCGCAATGCTCCAATCGAATGTTTTCCCGGTTCCTCCGTGCAATCGATGATCATAACCATCGAGCAAGAAAGCGCTGGCCGCCGAGTACCGTTTCAACTGTTTCATATCGAATGAAGGGCCCACTCGGAAAGCCTTTATCACGGGAAGATGCCGCGCGAGCCTCGCGACCGTTGCTGGACTCTCATTTCCGTGAAGTTGAACAGCCTGAAGTTTTGCCGTCCGCGTGAATCTCATTACATCTCTAGCCGGTGCGTCTACAAAAACACCCACTGCCGCGATTTCATGAGGCAGTTGGCGAATAATCCTTCGTGCTTGCGAAATCCCGATCTTACGCGGACTCTTCGCATAAAAATTAAATCCCAGCGCTTGAGCGCCGTTCTCGGAGGCCAGCTTAGCGTCCCGCGAGTTCGTGATTCCGCAAATCTTGACTGTAACTGCCGCGCGCTTTAGGGATTTAGATTTCATGGGACGGGCAGATGGTCTCTCCACTTTCTATCCGTTCTCGCTGAGCAGCTTCACCAGTTCGGCGCCAGGATCGGCCGCACTCATCAGATGTTCGCCGATGAGAAACGCATCAAAGCCCGCTTCGTGCAGCCGCTTCAGTTCCGTACCACTCCGAATGCCTGATTCACTCACCGCCAAGCATTCCTGCGGGACAGCATCCACCAACTCAAGCGATTTCTCTACGCTTACTTCGAATGTCCTCAGGTCTCGATTGTTGATCCCAATGATTTTTGCACTTACTGCCGCCGCGCGGTCCACTTCTTCGCGCGAATGTGCCTCGACGAGGGCCTCCATCCCAAGAGTCCTTCCAAGCGCAAGCAGATCGCTTAACTCATGGTCATCCAAAATTGCAGCAATTAGCAAAAATGAATCTGCATTAGCGGCGCGAGCTTCCCATATCTGCCATGGATCGATGATAAAATCCTTGCGAAGAATAGGGATCTTCGTCGCCCCCGATACCTGCTTCAAATCACCAAGACTGCCTTGAAAGAAGTCTTCCTCAGTGAGAACCGACAGCGCCGCCGCGCCGCTTGCCTCCAGTAACCGAGCAGTCTCCGCCGGCCGGTAGTCCTCACGCAAAAGCCCTCTTGATGGCGAAGCTTTCTTGAGCTCCGCAATGATGTTCAGCCCCTCGCGCGACAGCGCACCTACGAAATCCCGCACTGGCGTGGACTTCCTCTCGACTGCGATTTTGAGAGCGACATCCGGCAGAACTCGCTTGCGATGCGCGATGGTTTCGCGCCGCCGCTCGACAATATGAGCCAAGACATTGCTGGAGCTAGTTTTGACTTCCATCGCTTTAAGAACACTCTCTCACAGACTGGCAGAATTCCCGCAGAGAGGGGGAAATCACTTCAAATATGCTAGTCTGCCCATTCGCGTGTGTCAATTTCAGCTACGTGCGCGGTCAAAATTGATCACGAATCTGATCTATGCCATCAGCCAAGGAACAGCTAAGAGTTCTGAATGACATCATCGTATCCTGCCGCAAGTGTCCGCGGCTCGTTCGCTATCGGGAGTCCGTGGCGCGCACCAAAAAGCGCGCCTTTCTCAAGTGGGACTACTGGGGAAAGCCCGTCCCCGGTTTCGGCGACCCCCGGGCAGAACTTCTAATCGTTGGGCTGGCGCCGGCAGCACATGGCGGAAATCGCACCGGCCGCGCATTTACCGGTGATCGCTCAGGCGATTTTTTGTTTGAGGCGCTTCACCGTTGCGGGTTTGCCAATCAAGCCGAATCCCGAGAGCGCGGCGATGGACTCGTTCTGCGTAACGCCTATATCGGAATCGCGGTACGCTGTGCTCCGCCTGCCAACAAACCGCTTCCTTCGGAATTTGCAAACTGCCACCCTTACCTCGAAACGGAGATAAACGTTCTCAAACCAAGAGCTGTGCTCGCTCTGGGTGCAATCGCCTGGAGTGTCTATTTCCGGATTCTCAGGGATCAAGGCGCTGCTTTCACTCGAGCTGATTATCCGTTCGCTCATGGAGTTTCATATCAGCTGCCCGGCTGCCTACCACGCGTGTTCGCTTCGTACCACCCCAGCCAGCAGAACACGTTCACAGGACGACTCACTGCGGCCATGTTCACGCAAGTTTTGAACGATATTCAGCGCCACCTCGACACCAGGTAACACATCTGCTTAATGAGGTGCTCTCAAATTGCCCACAGCTCAAAACTTACTATTCTCTTTGTCCAGCAGAAATCAGGAGCGCCTAATGTCCAATATTCTGAAAATAGGACTCAAATGGCTGACCCCTTTGGCCATCGCCTTCATGTTCTTCTCCGTCATTCCAATTGCTTCCGCCGCTCCGCAATCCTCAGTTCCCCTCGTTCTGATCCACCGCTTCAGGTTGCCGAGCTATGTTGTGGGCCGCTTTGATCATTTCGGAGTCGATTTGGAAGGAAATCGCTTATTTCTGGCAGCAGAAAGTATGCACGAAGTGCTTGTCTTGAACCTAAAGACAGGCGCGATAATTCACAGAATCCGCGGCGTCGAGATTCCACACGCCATCGCGTATCGACAATCCGGCAATCGAATTTACGTCACGGATGGAGGTGGAGCTCTCAAGGTTTTCGATGGCAAAACCTACCAGCTCATCGCCTCCATCAAGCTGCAGGTGGATGCGGATTCGCTGGCCTACGATAAGACCATGCGCTACCTCTACATCGTCAATGGCGGTGAGGATGCCCATCAACCCAGTTCGCTGGTCAGCGTGATCGATACCAACACTGACATGAAGGTTGGTGAAGTCACGATCAGCAGTCCCCATGTGGAAGCGATGGTCGTCGATATGGCCAGCTCTCGCCTGTACGTAAATAATACGGGTGAGAACCAGGTGGACGTAATCGATCGTGAGAAATATCGATTCATTACCAGTTGGCCGGTTACGTTGTGCAAGCAAAATGTTCCGGCCGGCCTCGACGAGGCTGATCAACGCCTCTTCATCGGCTGCCGAAGCGGAGAGATTTCCGTTTTCAATACGCAGACGGGGAAAGAAATCCAGGGTCTGACGATTGATAAGGATATCGACGACCTTACCTTTGATCCGCAGAATAAGCACATTTATGCGTCATGCGGTGCAGGCGATGGTTCCGTCTACGTTTATAGGCAAAGGTCCGCCGATCAATACGAACTGCTCGGGAAGGTCGCCACAGCCCCTGGCGCTCGCAACTCGCGGTACATTGCAAGCCTCCATGAGCTTTACGTATCTGTTCCCTCAAGGCAAGGATCTGCCGCCGAAATATTAGTGTTCCGGGACAAATGAAAACTGGCGGACAGTAATCGGCTCATCTGCGGAAGAAAAATTTCGGGACTATTCAGTTTCTTGGAGAGTCCGCATGTGGGATTCCAGTGAAGCCACGTACTGGCGTTCCGCTTCGAGCTCAGATTGCAGCTTTTTTACGAGCATTTCCAAGCGTTGAATCTCAAAGCGCAATTTTTGTAGCTCTGCGGAATTTCCACTGGGTCGCGACAGGGCAAATGATGCCGCAGGAGTATCGGCAGAACTCGCAGGCAGTGTAGCGGGCCGCGGCGATGGCGCCGTCACAGCAGGCGCGGCGAAAATGCCCGACAGCGACGCGGCCGGTGCTATATCTTTTTTTGCTGTTTCTTGATCCGTGCTCGGAGCAGACGGTTTTGGGTTAAGCAGATTTTTGATGCGGGCAATCAGTTCCTGCGGCTGGAACGGCTTCCGAATCAGTTCGTCCGCCTTCGCCGCAATAGCTTTCTCAGCCACACCTCGATCCACCACGCCCGACATGAGAATCACAGGTATCTTTGCAAGCGCCGTATCATTCTTGATGAACTGGCAGACTTCGTAGCCATCTTTCCCCGGCATGATTACATCTGTGATGACCGCATCCGGAGCTGCTTCGCTGAATCTCTCCAAGGCCGATGCTGCATCGTGGCACGCGATCACATTGATCGATTCACGTCGAAACGCAATTTTGATAACTTCACGCATCGTCGCGCTATCATCGATGAAATAGACATTTGGAATTTTCTCCGCGGATGTATTGGCGGTTTCGCTCATGAGTGTTCCACCTCAATGTTGTTAGCCTCGGTGGCCGGCGGCTCATCCCGCTCAGTTCGGGCACGCGGCCTCTCTCCTGTGGCTTCCTCGTTGGCCGCTTCATCCAGTTCGCGCATTGCGTCCAGCATCAGATCAGTGGCGGAACGCAGAATTGTGCGGTTCGCGGCAGTCGTGCCGTAAACAAACTTGTATACTCCCTTTCCTACCCCCTCGCAGGACTTCAGGATGTGAATGACCGCCTCATCACCAAAGAGCGTCCCACATTCCGCATGAGAGAGTTCGCCACCATCAAAATAAATGACTCCATCAGTGGCTTCGGTATTGATATTCAATGCGCCGGTCTGACGTGCCTGATTCAGCATCTGAATCACGCCGGGCAAATCCATACGCGACAAATCACCTGTCAGCGTGGCAAGAGCGGTCGGCACCATCTGTGTAGGCTGGAATCCTTCTTGCCTGCTCAGCAGAAATGCGCGAACGTGCGCTGCGATATCTTCTGGCGACCGCCTGCGATCTACATAATCGTCGCAGCCGGAGCGGAACGCCTCCATCAGCGCCTGGTCTCCGCCGTTTCCCACAGCGAGGATCGCGATTGCTGCTGTTTTCGAATCAGCTCGCAGGATTGGCGCAATTTCATACGCGCTCATCTCGCGAAGATTCGTTGCACACAGCACTGCGGCCGGCCGGTTCCACTCGAGCATCGTGAGCCCGTAAGCGGCGTGCGAGCATGTCGTGACATCAAATCCTTCTGCCTTCAAAGCATGACTGAGTCTCTTTGAAAAGTAGACATTGCTGTCGATAAGCAGGATCTTCGGTTGCGCTGGAGTAGCATTCATGATGCGGACTCTCCGGTCGCTCGCAGCGCCCAAATCATTTCACGCAAGTCTATGACTTCGATTTCGTCAGGTCCGATGGATAGCAGGCCGGCGACAAATGGTCGATTTTCATCAAGCTCTGGTTTTGCGGGGGTCATCGAACCCGTAGACACAAGTTCGCACTCGCCAGCTACGGGAATAGCGCATAAATCGCGCGATTCGCCGATCTTCCATTCAACAATCAGATAGAAACGCATTCCTGGCGCATCCGGCTCGTTGAACAGCTTATTGGCATCGTAGACTGGCACAATCCGATTGTGCTGAACAATTACGCCTGAAATCCACGGAGTCTTGTGCGGGAAATTCTGGAGACGCTGTGGCGACGCCAGTTCAACTACGAAATCCGCCGCAAAAGCGATGCGCCTGGTTCCCATCGGCAGCAGGACGAATGACCTTGGCGTCGTTTCCACGCAAACAGTCATTTTGCTTTCTCCATGGAATCTTCGGCAGCGCTACCGACCAAAGCCTTCGAATACTGGACAGAAGCAGGGTCCGCATCCAATTCAGCTACTTCCCGAGGGGACAAGAACCCTGAAGGACTCACCACAGGAACGACATTTTCTCCGAAAATGGTCACTCCTCGGTACCACGTCCGTTCCGGGCCGCAGAATCCAGCGGGCAAGCTCATCAGGATTCTCATTGTCTCCATGCCGTCAATCGAATCCACCAATACTCCGACCCTGCTATCTCGAAGCAAGATCACCTGCGCGGGTCGTGATGCGCTTAGACCGAAATGTACCCAACCGCTGACAATGTAAGTGGCTCCGCGTCCGCTGGGCAAGCAATGACGAACCTTCGGTTTAGTGCCAACGGAAATCTCCACCGCACCCGCCGCAATGCTGTCGGTTGTGCGAATCTCCTGAACGGCATTCGCACCGATCGCAAACATCTGGCCCGAAATGGAAAAGGCAATCACAGGTTCGCTGCGAGACGCACGGCGCGAACCTCTTCGGTCGCTCGGCGCGATCTTCATGGCAATACACCCTGCGGGGCGCATGCCAGCTGCCTGACGCGGTTTTCAATTGCGCCCGCTATATCACCCAGAGGCAGGACTTGAGTTACACATCGTGTTTTGATGACCTCAGCCGGCATACCGAAAATCACCGACGTCTTCTCGTCCTGAACAAATACGGAACCGCCCGCAGAATAAATTGCCTGCGCTCCGCGCGACCCATCATTACCCATCCCGGTCAGAACAACGCCAGTTGCCATCGCTCCTGCCCATTCCGCCGCTGTCTCCATCGCGACATCTGCGCATGGACGGTACCCTGAAATACGATCGCCACTATCGAGCACGATGCGGCCCTTTGCTGAAATCCGTAAATGATGCGAGCCAGGGCAAACGTACATCACACCGGCCGCGAGCGCCTCATTAGTACACGCCTCCTTTACTTGCAACTCCGTCATACCAGCCAGCTGAAGTGCGTATTGGCTTGTGAAGCTTGCTGGCATGTGCTGAACGAGCACTACTGCCGCGGGAAGATCTCTTGGAAAATCTGCGGCGAGCTGCATTACTGCTGCCGGTCCGCCGGTTGATGCGGCAATCACCACCACCGGAAGCCGACCCCCTTCCGGAACCGCAGAGATTCGTTCCTGGGTAGCACTTGCAGAAACCTGACGGCGAGCATCCTCGCTCTGAGCTTTCCTCCGGCTTGCCGTCCGCACTACGTGGACCTTCGCGGCCATCTTCAACTTGCGATTCAACTCGGTTCCCACCGAATTCATGTCCAGATCGATTCCACTTGATGGCTTGGAGACAAAATCAATCGCCCCAAGCTCGAGAGCTACCAGCGTGCTCGCGGCTCCGTCACGCGTCTCCGAACTTACGACCACAATCGGCCTCGGATTCTGCGTCATGATCTGCTCGGTCGCTTGCAAGCCATCCAGATGAGGCATATTGATGTCCATCGTAATCACGTCGGGCTTCAGTGTTTGCGCCAGAGTGATTGCCTCATTTCCGTCCCTGGCTTGGCCGACAACCTCCATTTGGGGGTCGGCGCTCACAATGGCATGGAGCACTTTGCGCATAAAGGAGGAGTCATCTACGAGCAGCACGCGAATTTTCTTTGAGGCGGCGTTCATTCTCAGCTCACAGGCACAGGCCTACGGTGCTGTCCTGATTTGTCCACTCCGAAAATTGATGCCACGGCGCTTAGCAGCTGTTCCTCCTGCACGGGTTTTGTGAGGAACGCCACCGCACCCTCTTTCAATGCCCGATCACGATGTTTTGCGCCCGCACGCGAGGTCACCACCATCGTCGGGATGCGGCGAGTTTCCGGATTTTGTCGCAGATGACTCATCAATTCGTATCCGTTCATGCGCGGCATTTCCAGGTCAGTGATGATCAAGTGCGCGCCGGACTGCGCGACGAGTTCAGCCGCCTCCAAACCATCAGAGGCGAGCAGCACCCGATAGCCGGCTTTCTCCAACATCCGGCCAACGAACTTGCGGACGCTGATCGAATCATCGGCGATGATCACTACACGCTCGCCCTGCACCTCATCGATTGCCTCCGTTGGAATACTGCCGGAGGCCACCGCAGCCGCTCCCGGTGCAAACACGCGAGCTGCTGCAGCTGTTGCGCTCAGGGAAGCATGCTCGGAAAGTTCCTGGGCGACCAAGCGATGCAAATCGATAGCGAGGATAAGGCTCCCATCAGGCGCAATCGTCGCACCAGGAAAGAGACGGACATTTCGCAGGAAACCGCCCAGGTTCTTGATCACGACTTCGTCCTTTCTGAGGACCTCGTCCACAGCAATGCCAACCCGTCGGCCCGCAACCTTCACAATCACCATGCGGAAATAGCCATTCACGGTCTCAAGCAGCGGAAGGCCCAATCGCGCATCCAAACGAACTACGTCGATAATCTCGTCGCGAACCTTCGTCAGCAGTTTGCCTCCAACATCCTCAATCTCCTCGGGGCGCAAGCGGCGAATTTCTTCAACGAACCCCAAAGGCAGAGCAAAGAGCGCAGCACCGCACCGGACAAACAAAGCCTGGGAAATGATGAGCGTCAGCGGGACCTTCAATGTGAAGCAGGAGCCACGCCCCAATTCTGTCTGGATCTCGATTTCGCCGTTCAGTGCGTCCAGATTCGACTTCACTACGTCCAGGCCGACGCCCCGTCCAGCTAATTCCGTTCTCTCGGACGCGGTGGAGAAGCCGGGAAGAAAGAGCAGGTTGCGCAACTCTCGCTCGTTCATTTGCCGCGCTTGCTCGGCGGAAACAAGTCCCGAGTCCATGGCATGCGCTCGAATCTTTTCTGAATCGATGCCGATGCCATCGTCCTCCACTTCAATAAAAATGTGATTCCCTCGATGATAGGCGCGAACCGAGACCCGCCCTTTTGGATCTTTGCCTTGCCTGACTCGATCTTCTGGTTTTTCCAGTCCGTGCGCGACAGCGTTGCGAACAATGTGAATCAGAGGATCCGAAATTTGTTGAATGATGTTGTTGTCCAGTTCAGTGGACGCGCCATTCAAAACGAACTCGGCCTCTTTACCGGAGCTCTTCGCTGCATCTCGAACGGTACGCAATAACCTCGTGTGGAGGTTTCCGATCGGAACCATCCGCGCTTGGGTGATTTGATCCTGCAAGCGATGCACGAGCTTCGTGAACTCATCAATGTCCGTATCAACGCGGGCCATAAAGCCGCCGAGTTGCGCAAGCACCTCATTCACATCCGCGGAAATTTCTGTCAACGATCGAGACAAAATGCTGAAGTCGTCGTACCGATCCATCTCCAGCTCAGTGAATTCGCTGAATACATCGTGACGGCCCCCAGCCGACCAGCCGGAGCCCTTCTGGCCGGCGGCGGAAGACAGACCGGGAAATTGCGAGCCGATCCAATTGAATTCGTATTTTTCTTGAAATCCGGAGATCTTTTCCCCTAATCGCGATTTTGAGAAATTCAGAATTTCAACAAGCTTTTCCAATTCTGCGAGCCGCCCAATCATTCGGGTTCGGTTGATCACCAGTTCGCCGACCGCATTCATCATCTTGTCTAGGCGTTCCAGTGAAACCCGCACGGAATGGAGTGGCAGCGCATTAGAAGACAAGTCCGGAAGCTTGGCGGATACGCTGCCTTCTTGGTCCGGCCCCGCATCAGTAGCGAGCCCCGCTCCGTCGGCAGCTGCCTGTACCATCGCACTTCCGATCCCCTCGCTCGACGGAACAGTGGCCGCCTCATTCGGCACAGTCTCCGCAATTCGAGAGAAGAGCAAATCGACCGCTTCGCGTGCATCTGCATCACTGGCCCACTCGTGATGTAGAAACCTTTTGAGGACGTCAGCAGATTGCAGACACAAATCCGTAATATCCGCGCTCGACGCAAGCATACCGTCGCGAACCTGGCCAACGAGATCTTCGACACGATGGGCAATTGCTGCGATTCTGTGCAATCCAACCTGCGCTGCTGATCCCTTGATCGTGTGCATCGCCCGGAACAGCCGGTTCACCTCGTCCGGAGTCGGCTTGCTCTCCAAGGCCAGCAGACATTCGGTGACGACTTGCAGATGTTCTTCCGCTTCAGGCACAAAAAACTGTAGGACTTCATCTGCAACTTCTTCGTCTACCGGCAGTCGGTCATAATACGATGATCTTGACTGAGCTACATGTGGCGCAACTTCAGCCACTGGCTGCGATACCTTGAGGCCCGGTACTTCCCCTGACGGAAACGCAAAGGCATAGCGTTGCTTGAATGCCTGAACGTCGGATGCGACTTCTATCCCTGAGTCGCTGATCTCAAGCAAATCAAACTCGAGCACTGAAATTGCATCGGCGAGAAATTCTGTCAGAGGTGCAATCGTCTCGGAATTGAGAGGTGCGTTGCGCGTGTACTGAAAAACGTGCGCAAGCTTTCCAGAAATCTCCGAGAAGAGTGGGAAGCCGTATGTCGCCGAAGTTCCAGCGAGCGTATGAGCGGCGATGTATAGCCGTTCCAGATCCTGCGGATTTGGCTGTGGCTCCTGCAGGATGCTCGCATACTCCCGCAGAAATTGCAGGTGTTCGGAGGCTTCTTGAAGGAAGACCTCGATCGCGCCTTTGCCTGGATCGGTCACAGTGTGCCTTCGACGAGAGCCGCCCCGCGGTAGATCATTTCACCTGCCGGCTTGCGGTATAGAATGCAATCTCCGCATACAACGGACTCGAATTTTACCGGCACGCTCGAAACGGACTCTGAATGTCCAAGAAACAAGTAGCCGCCCGGTTCGAGGTATTCATAAAAATGCTGAATGAGAGAATTCCGGCGCATTGCTGAAAAATAGATCATGACGTTCATGCAAAAAATGCAATCCAGCCTTCCCAGATAGACGGCCTGCGCCAAATTCATTGGCGCAAACGAAACCATGCGCCGGATCCTTGGCTTGATTGCATAGTCATTCCCGGCTGCCGAAAAATA
>JASHYE010000144.1 GCA_030043155.1 Candidatus Acidiferrales bacterium
TCGCTCAATCCCACGCTTATGGAGATGGCCAAACGGTACTTCGATGCGAAAGCGCTATTCGTAGAACCTGGCATTAAGACGGGCATGCCTGTCCACTACGATAATCCTCAAGAAGTGGGCGCGGATCGCATCGCAAACGGCGTGGCGGCCTTTGCGAAGTACGGCGGCCCGTGCATCGTTGTGGATTTTGGCACGGCGATCAACTTCGATGTCGTTTCCGAACGTGGCGAGTATCTCGGCGGCGTCCTCGCGCCGGGGATCGGGATTTCCTCCGACGCGCTCTTTGCTCGCGCAGCACGCCTGTTTCGCGTGGAAGTGCGCGATCCCGGCAAAATCATTGGCACGACGACTGCCGCGTCGATGCAGGCCGGCCTGTACTACGGCTTTACGGATTTGGTCGATGGAATTTTGGATCGTTTGAAAAGAGAGCTCGGGGATCAGACACGCGTGGTCGCCACCGGCGGGCAAGCTCGTTTGATCGCAGCCGGCTCGCGCCACATCGATGACATTGATGAGCACTTGACGCTCTCCGGATTGCAAATTCTGTGGGAGCGAAATGCCGTGGCCGACCATTCCAGTCAACGAAATTCCTCAGATCCAACGACGAACCAAAAAAAAAGTCCACTCTCGCAGAAAGATCGTTCTGCTAAGACTTCGAAATGAGTGAGTTTAATTACTTTAATTACTTCACGGAAATCGAAGAGCATTTTTGGAAAAAACGGGGAGCACATCTGTTGGTGTCGCCGCTGGATTGGGCCGTGGTTGAGACTTGGCAGAAATCCTCCATCCCGCTCGAAGCCGTCCTGCGCGGAATTGATCGTTCCTTTGAGAGCTATGGCCGCTCCCGCCGTGGAGCGAATGGCCGACCGTTAAAGAGCCTCGTTTATTGCGTGGATGCGGTACTCGAGGCTGCCTCAGAGCTCCAGGAAGCTGCCGCCGGATCCGGCCCCAAGACCGAGAAAGCGCCAACCGAACGCGAGCCGTTCTCTCGCGAAGAAATCCACAACTTTCTCGAAGGTTGCCACAAAGCGCTGCTCGCCAGCGCGGCGAAACAGCGCCTTACGTTTCCTCATCTCGCTCAGCAATTCGAACAGATCGCCGCAGAGATTCCAGCTATTCAATCCGCCACAAATTCAACTGCGCAGTTGGATCTCGAGGACCTCGAGCGCCACCTCACCGTGTTGGAAGACAAGCTCACGGCGGCAATCACCGTCGGAACTGACAGCAGCGCCATGCTCGCAATCCGCCGTGACATGGACCGCGCGCTCTCGCCCTACCGGCGCAAACTAACCGCTGATCAGATCGCTTCGATCGAACGCCAGTACTTGCAGAAACGTCTGTTCGAAATTTACGGACTCGCTCGACTGAGCCTCTACTACATAAAATAAGCCGTCAGCAGGAACGACTATGCCAGTGAAAATCGAAAAACTCGTGTACGGCGGCGACGGCCTTGCTCACGACGGAGACAGCACGCTCTTTGTACCTTTTGTCCTGCCCGGCGAAGAGATCGAAGTTGAAATCACCGAACGCAAAAAGAAACTCGTTCGCGGCCGTGTAAGTCGGTTACTGAAATCCGCCACGGATCGCGTTGAGCCTCCGTGCCCCCATTTCGGAGTTTGTGGCGGCTGCAATTACCAGCATATTTCGTATGAGGCGCAGCTCACATATAAGGAACAAATCCTCCGCGAGACCCTCCGACGCATCGGGCGAATCGACTGGACAGGGCCGATTGCCATTCATCGGTCGCCGCCGTGGGAATATCGAAATCGCGCGCAATGGACCGTGCGCGCAAATGAAGCGCGACCGTCGCGCCAAAATGCAAACACTGCCTCTATCGGCTATTTTAGACCACACTCCTCAGAACTCTGCCCCGTGCGCACGTGTTTGATTATTTCACCGCGGCTGCTCTCAGTATTTCAGGCGTTGCGTGATGCGTTTTCGACCGGCGCTCTTTCCGACGTGATACGCGGAATCGAAGCATTCACCGATGCCAGTGATGCTGAGGTCATTCTGAATGTGGCTTGCGCGTCTTTTCCGCGCGCGCCCGAAGCATTGCTCCAGAAAATCCAGCAGATCGTGCCATCCGCAAAAAGCATTCTCCTGCAAGATTCGGCAGGCAGCCGCATGTCTCTCTTGGGGCCTGGCTTTCTGAATTATGAAGTCTCGCAAAAGAAATCCCGCGTAGGCCACCTGTCGTTCTTTCAAGTGAATCGGTTTTTGATCGAGGAAATGGCCAAGACTGTCTGCAATCTCGCGGGCCACGGCGAGATTGCCTTCGATCTCTATGCAGGAGTGGGGCTATTCGCAGCTTTTCTTTCAAATAATTTCACCGAAACAATAGCAATTGAAGATAATGCCGCGGCTGCGCGCGACCTCGAAACTGTCGCGGCGGTGGAGCATCACTCAATCACCGTTCACAACAAGCCTGCTGGCTCTTTCCTTGCAGATTGGCATCGAAAGCGCTCTGCGCGTGTTCCTGACGTCATTGTCGCGGACCCTCCAAGAGCCGGCCTCGAAACAGAAGCTGTCCATCAAATCACGGCTGTAGCGTCGCGCAAGCTGGTCTACGTCTCGTGCGACCCCTCGACGCTCGCCCGTGACCTGGCCAAACTCTGTTCGTCAGCGTATACTCTCCGGGAACTTCACCTATTCGATATGTTTCCACAGACCTACCATATTGAATCGGTTGCGTTCCTGGAACGGACGCGGTGAAGCTGCCCGCTGTCTGGCTTGCGCTTGCGTTTGCATCAGGGATTCTCGCGAGCCGCGCTGAAAAGAGCGCCACCCTCTGGCTCGTCGTCTGCATTTGCGCCATCGCTCTAGGGCTGTCCGTTCTCTGGATCGACAAGCTGACGAAAGCCTCCGCTCTACTGGCACTGGTGGCATGGTTCATCCTCGGCGGACTCGGTGCGAGCCTGGAACGCGCATACATTCCTCCCAATGACATCACCGCATTGATCGCGCGTGGCGTGATCAATGTGCAGGAACCGCTCCGCTGGCAAGGCCGTCTACGTGAAGACCCAGAGCGAACTCCCGAGGGATTGCGCTATCTCATCGATCTCCAAAGCGTGGAGGCGGCTGGCAAAACTTTCAGCGTCGATGGCGGCCTTCGGCTGACTTACTATCGCAGCCCCGACGGCACAAATTCTCCGGAATTGCGCGCCGGGGATATTGTCGAAGCTCTCTGCAGCGCCCACATTCCCCGTAATTACCTTGACCCTGGCGCATTTGATGAACGCGGATACCTCGCTCGCCAAGGCATTGAGTTGCTCGCCTCGCTCCGCAGCGCGGAGCTGCTGCAGCGCGTGGGAAGTTCACCTTGGTCCATTGCGGAAAGTCTCGCACGCGCTCGCGGCAACCTTCTGAATCGCGTGGGCCGTCTCTTCGCGGGAAACGCCGCTCGCATTGCCGTTCTTCGCGCGATGCTCTTGGGCGACCGGAACTTCGTCAATTCAGATATCGCCGAGGAATTCCAAAAAACTTCCTCTTTTCACGTGCTTGTGCTTGCCGGCTTGCACGTTGCGGCCTTGGCGTTCTTCTTTTTTTGGCTTGGCCGAACCTTTCGCCTGCCGCCAGTGTTGACTACACTATTGGTGCTGGCTGCGCTCGCAGCATATGTGGGCGTTGTACAGGACCGCCCGCCTATCCTGCGCGCTGCGCTCATGACCGGAATCTTCTTGTGCGCGCGCCTTTTCTTTCGCCGCGTCGCCCTGCTGAATACCGTCGCGCTTGCGGCCATCATTCTTCTTGTTGTCCGCCCGAGCGATTTATTCCAATCGAGTTTCCAGCTCTCCTTTCTCGCCGCTGCGGTGATCGCCGGGTTGGCCATTCCCTGGATCGACCGCACCAGCACGCCCTACCGCCGCGCTCTCGAGCATCTCAGCGACGTCACTCGCGACAGACTGCATTCGCCGCGCGCCACACAGCTCAGACTCGATTTGCGCACCTTTACAAATTTCCTGGCGGCGAGCGTTCCGAAGCGAATCGCGCACCACGCCGAGATCTTTACCACCATGCCGCTGCGCTTTGGGCTCCGTGTATGGGAAATTTTCCTGCTCTCCTTTTGCATTCA
>JASHYE010000145.1 GCA_030043155.1 Candidatus Acidiferrales bacterium
CGAACCCTTTCTCTTCTTCCCACGCCAAAGAAACGATCAGCTCAATCGTCTTCAGCGCAAATTCGCGGCACTCGGCACGCCCCAGAACGCGCGCTGCTTCTAAAAACGCTGACGCAAACATCGCGTTCCAGCTCACATAAATCGTTCGGTCAATCGCCGGCGTTTGCCGCTGCTTCCGCGCCGCCAGCAGTTGCCCCTTCGCGTGCGCAATCGCTAAGCGGACCTCGCTTCCGCTCACACCTGATTCCCGCGCGATTTCTGGGGCGCTCGACGCCACCCACAACACATTCTTTGCCGGATTGTGGTGCATCTCGCCGGTCGGTCCCACGTCGTAATATTCCTCGACTAGCCGCGCTTCCTCCGGCGGCAGCGCCGCGCGGACTTCCTCCTGCGTCCACGTGAAGTAATCTCCGTCGTCATCCAGCGAAATGTCCGCATCTTGGCTCGCGTAGAATCCGCCGCGCTCACGATCGCTCAATGTGTCGAACACCCATCCGATAATCCCTTCAGCCGTCTCGCGAAATAGTTCCGCGAAACCATGTTTACTCTCGGTGCGCGCCTCCGCCGCGCTCACCACCTGAAACCCGTGCAAATAATTTTTCAGCAGCTCCGAATTGTCATACGCCATTTTTTCGAAATGCGGCACGCACCAGTGCTCATCCACGGAGTAGCGGTGGAATCCGCCGCCAAGCTGGTCGTAGACTCCGCCTTGCGCCATTTTCGCGAGCGTGTGATTCGCAATTTCGAGCAGCCGGGCATCTCCCTTCGACTGCCCCTGTTCCAGCAGCAAGTCAATCGCTGCCGGATGCGGAAATTTCGGCGCGTGCCCAAATCCGCCGTTACGCGTGTCAAATTGATCCACAATCGACTGCACCGTCGCAGGAACAATTCCCGCATCAAAAGGCGCGCGCGCCTGCGCGAATGCTTCCGACTTCCTCACGGCATCTTCCAGCGCAGCCGCTGAACTGTCGACTTCCGCTCGCTTCGAGCGAAACGCCTCTGCCGCGGCCACAAGGATTCGCTTAAACCCGGGCCGCCCCATTGCATCTTCCGGCGGAAAATACGTGCCGCCAAAAAATGGTTTGCCTTCCGAAGTGAGAAATGCCGTCAGCGGCCATCCGCCTTGGCCTGAGATCGCGCTCACCGCAGCTTGATAGCGCGAGTCCACATCGGGTCGCTCATCACGATCCACTTTCACCGCAACGTAAAGCTGATTGATGATCCCGGCAATTTCAGGATTTTCGTAGCTTTCGCGGTCGATCACGTGACACCAATGGCACCACACCGCGCCAATATCGAGCAGAATCGGCTTCGATTCAGCGCGAGCGCGCGAGAACGCTTCTTCGCTCCATTCGTGCCAGTCCACCGGCTGGTGCGCGGCGGAGCGCAGATACGGGCTCGCGGAATTTTTCAGTCGATTCCCTGAATTTTCGCTCATGCAATTCCTTCTTGCGCAATTCGCTCTGGACAAGGAAATGAAAAACGGCAGGCTCGCGCGCTACTGAATGGGATTGCGATAGTCAGCGTCCCGCGGATCGATCGGTTTGCGTCCCGCGAATCCTTCATCCTGTCGGTGATAAAAACGAATGTGGTCTTCGCCCACGCGCCAGCAGTAATAGATGTCTTCATCATTGAGCCGCGCTGGAAAGTCCAGCAAGCCCACGTCTAGATCTTTCACCACGCAACCGGTCGCGTGGATCTTCTCCACCGCCGCCGCAATTGAGCTCTCCAGAGTACTTTGATCCAGCCGTTGCTGGCCCGCGTTCTGATAATCGAAACGCATCCCGCCGGACATCTGGATGCGTGCCGCAAGCTCGGTCATTTTTTCGTCAATCGCTTTGGCTTTCCGCCGCGCCTCCATTGCTTCCAGCAGCACAGGCTCCATCTCCGAGCGCGTGCGCTCCGCCTCGGTCAAAGTGAACAATCTTTGCTCGTCATCGCTCATGCGTTTTCTTAACCGCCAATATAAACCATTGTGCGCGAAGGCGGCACAAAATCCGGTTCGTTAATTCTATGCCCGGCTTCTTTGCCCATCACAATACGGCGAACTTCGGAAGCGATCTCTTCGTCTTCTGCATTCTCGCGAAGGAGATGCCTCAGATCGTGATCTTCTTTGCTGAAAAGGCATGTCCGCAGCTTGCCGTCCGCCGTCAATCGGATGCGCGAACAGAAGCCGCAAAACGGCTGCGTCACCGGCGCGATCAATCCGATTTCTCCGCGCCCATCCGCGAACCGGTATTTCCGCGCCGTTTCGCTTCGCTCGTGCGGCACGGGAACCAGATTCCAGCGCGCTTCGATGCGTGATTTGATTTCCGCAGCCGGAACCATCAGCCCGCGATTCCACGTTCGGTCCGCGTCCAGCGGCATGAATTCGATGAAGCGCATAGTCAAATCGCGCTCTTGTGCAAATTCCGCAAATTTTTCCACTTCATCATCATTGATTCCGCGTACCAGAACTGCATTCACCTTCACGGGTCGCAGCGGTGAAGCCTGCGCTGCATCAATTCCCGCGAGAACGCGATCGAACGAGCGCGTTCTCGTGATTCTCTCGAACTTCGCGCGATCCAGTGAATCCAAACTGATATTGATTCGATTGAGCCCCGCAGCAACCAATTTTTCGCAGCGCTCCGCCAGCATTTGCCCGTTTGTCGTGAGCGACAAATCTTCCACGCCCATTTTCTTCAGCGCGGAAATGAATTCTTCCACGCCTGTGCGCACCAGCGGCTCTCCGCCAGTGACGCGAATTTTTCGAATCCCCAGCCCAATCAAAATGCGGCTCAGTCGCTCGAGTTCTGCCCACGAGAGAAGTTTGTGCTCCGCCATGTGATTTTCCGGATTCGCCGAGCGGCAATAAACGCACCGAAAATTGCAGCGGTCCGTAACAGAGATTCGCAGGTCGGTAATTTGTCTGCCGAACTTGTCGCGCAAACCGGCGGCAATACATGGCTGCGTCGGCTTTAGCTCCAAACTCTGCACAAACTGTCTCCTCAAAAAACAAAAACCCAATTCCGTGAAGGAATTGGGCAGACAAGCCGGTCCGAAAAACCTCCGGCTCTCTCCTTTCCAAATCACGGGACTCCGAGCGCAATCAATCTGCGCTCAGATCGTGAAGGGAGGCGCAAGAGTTTCCTCCTGCACCCTGCACGCCGCGATTATAA
>JASHYE010000146.1 GCA_030043155.1 Candidatus Acidiferrales bacterium
CGACACTTTTCTGGACGTGGGCAGACTAGGAATGGGAGTGGCTTGGCTGAATGGCCACAATCTTGGACGATTTTGGAATATCGGGCCACAGCAGACGTTGTATGTTCCAGGCGTCTGGCTGAAGAAAGGCCCCAACGAGCTGATTGTATTTGATCTCCAAGACGATTCAGGCGCGACGCTCGCTGGCCGGCAGCATCTCACCCTAAACCAACTGGGGACCCGCAACGATCATAAATAACCGTACCTCTGGACAAGCGAAACTTGTCGTTCATAAGGACTTTATTACGATTCTGTAATTTCCCCCGCGAAAGCCATTTTTCTGTGGCATTTTTCCGCAACCCTCGTTTATTCTACTCTCTGTTGTACGGATATGAACCACCATTAACAACTGGTATGAATTGCGGTTAATTAGAAATATGAAGCTAAATGAACTAGCTGCGTATCAAATGTGGGCTGTGCGATCCCAGACTGTCACTTTGAAGCTGCTTTTCCTCCTGATGGCCGCAAGTGTGTTCCTGCACCGATCGTACGCACAAAGCCAGCCTGCCAATGCAGCGCAATCCGCACCGTCCGATAGTTCAACTAATGCTGAAAATACAAGCCTGACAATCTTCCCGCATTCGGAATCCAGCCGGTGGTGGATTTCCGGCCAGAGCAACATAATTCTGCAATGGCATCCGTCATTTCCTGCGGATTACAGCGGGCGAAACAGCCTGTCAGCCGCAGCGCAGAGCGCCACATCGCATGTGCTTACGCTGTACACCGGTTACGAACTCACAGACGACAGCGAAGTTTTTTTTGATCTTGAAGATTCGACCGGCTCAGGAATTGGAAACGCGCTGGGACTGGCCGGGTACACCAATCTGGACGTCGTGCGCACGGCGGCTGGCGTGCCGCTCTCGCACGCTCCTTACATAGCTCGCCTTCTTTTTCGGCAAATCATCCCGCTCTCTTCCGAACGCACCACTGCGGATCGTTCGTGGCTCAATCTGGCAACATCGCTTCCCAAGCGCCGGATTGAATTCTGGATAGGCAAGCTAACGGTGCCGGATTTCTTTGATACGAATGGCCCAGGCAGCGATTCACATCTGCAATTTCTAAATTGGACGGTGGACAATAACGGTGCCTACGACTACGGCGCAAATACCCGCGGCTACACGGACGGCGCAATGCTCGAATACGATGACGGCCGCTGGAGCGCGCGATTCCTCGAAGCTCTGATGCCGAAAGTGGCGAACGGCATTAATCTCGACGCCGATATTGCCCGCGCGCGCGAGGAGAATTTCGAGGTTGACTACAACGGCGGATTTCTACGTCACCGCGACGGGGCAATCCGGATACTGACTTACCTCAATCACGCAGACATGGGAAATTACCAGGAAGCAATCGACGAATTTCTGGCCGGCGAAACCGCTACGCCTAATATCATCGCAACGCGCCGACAAGGCCGGCACAAGTATGGTGTGGGAACCAATTTCGAACAGAATTTGACCGACCGCCTTCGCGCGTTTGGGCGGTGGGGATGGAACGACGGGCATAATGAGTCGTTTGTATACACGGAGGTCGACCAAACGCTTGAATTTGGCGGAGACTATCGCGGCGATGGCTGGCATCGAAAGAACGATCGCGCGGGCGTGGCTTTCTCCATGAATGCAATTTCACCGGTGCACCGGGAATACCTTGCGCTGGGAGGACTTGGCTTTTTGCTCGGGGATGGCGCGCTAAACTACGGGCGGGAAAAGATCGTCGAATCGTATTATACCGCGCACCTATGGCGCGGCGTTTTCACGTCGTTCGACCTTCAGCACATCAACAATCCCGGGTACAACCGGGATCGCGGCCCCGTTCTGGTTCCCGCTGTGCGGCTCCATGTGGACTTCTAGGGAAGGTGCGGCGCCTAGCGTAAAGTTCACACGGTCTGGCTAATCCCAGGCTAGTGCGCGGGAGGACCGAGGTAGTAGCCGGGTCGAGTGCGTACGCGCAAACTAGGCTCCGTGACGCGTACTTCGATGTTGTGGTAGCCGTAGCCTTCGCTTGCTGGAGGGTGATAGGCGAGCAGGTAAACACCGTGAATGTCGTTGCCGATGGCGTTCATGTCATTTTGAATGGCGGCTACTTTCATAGCCCCTTTGTGGAGTCCACCGGTGCCCGCACTCGCAATCTCAAGTGAATTCCGTCCTACGACATTGGCGGCGTGCTGCACGAGCCACGCAATGAGTGGGAAAAGCGCCACACCCTGATTTCCCATTTCCTCGTCAACGACCTGCTGTGTTTGCGCCGTTCCCGGCGGGGGATTCACTGGATAGGTGCCCGGCGGACCGACTTCAATATTCTTTTTTTGCTCGGGCGGTTGGTGGAATTCCGCGGCCGTGGTGCTCAGACCGATGGAGTAAATCGTTGTGTTGCCGAGCTGCACGCGACGCAGAACCTGGCCAAGCTTGGTTTCGCTGCCTTTATCAAGCTTCTCTCCCACAACGACAATGATCCGGCGGCGTTCCGGCGGTTGCTCCTCGAGGAGACTCTCGGCGCGGTCGAGAGCGTCGTAAAGACGAGCACCGTCGAGTCCAGGTTTGATGTGATTGATGGTGTCAAGCACAAGGTCGGAATCGGTCGTCATTGGGCGCAGCAAGTCGACTTCATCGTTGTAGCCAATCACGGCCGCCTCGCCATTTCCAGCCATGACCATTTGCGTGAAGATAATTCCCGTTTTGCTCACGTCCGGCAGTAGAGGAGCGACCCGCGAGCTGGTTTCAAGCACAAGAACGATTGATAAAGGATCGCCGCCTTGATCAAAGCGGATAATCTGTTGCGGCTTGCTGTCGTCAAAAATCTGGAAATCGTTTTGAGTTAGATCCAGCACCGCTTGTCCCGATTTTGTTGCGACGGCGACAGGCAACGTGACGACATTCACATGGACATTGAGAACGGGAGGTTTTTGAGTTTGCTGCTGTTGCACCCCTGGGTTTATGCGTAGGGGACCCGGCTGACTCTGAGCAAAAACAGGCGTGGCCAATCCGGCCGCCGCAAGCAGTGCCAGTGGACCGACGACATTGCGCCAATGGGCCATATCTGTACTGTATCTGATTCCGCTGAGAAGGTCGACGTTGCACCCAGGCGAGAGCGTCATGCGTGATTTGCATGAAACTCAAGATGAAATACGGCATCAACCTCTGCGGAACCGAATTAAAATGATTACGTTGCAAATGGAAGCTCCAGGAGAATGAATGACACTGCGTAGCCACAGACCGTCGCCCAAGTTGATGTATCGTGATCCGGAATTTATTGAAAGCCCGGCCGCGCGGCCGATGCGGATCATGGCAGAGTATTTCGATCCGTTGACGCGACTGCGTCGGGAGCACATCGGAGACACGATTGTGATGTTCGGTTCGGCACGCATCCTGCCGAAGAATCGGGCGATCGCCAAACTCCATCGACTCCAAAGCAGGAAAGGCGCTCAGAATAATCCTGAACTTCGCTCGGAGATTCGGGCGGCGAGGGCCAGCATCGAAATGTCACGTTATTACGAGGAGGCGCGGGAACTAGCGAGGAGAATCACGGCATGGTCGCTGACGCTCGGAGAATATCCGCGAAGATTTGTCATCTGCTCCGGAGGCGGTCCCGGAATCATGGAAGCCGCCAACCGGGGAGCAACGGAAGCCGGAGGCTCAAGCATCGGGCTGAGCATTCAGCTCCCGCATGAACAGGAGTCGAACCGCTACATCTCTCCTCAGCTGAATCTTTTTTTTCATTATTTCTTTATGCGCAAGCTTTGGTTTGCGCAACTGGCGAAGGCGCTGATCGTTTTTCCAGGTGGGTTTGGCACGATGGACGAGTTATGGGAAATGCTCACCCTCCTGCAAACGGGCAAATTACCGCCCTACCATTTGATTCTTATTTATGGACGCAAGTATTGGGACAAGGTGCTCAACTGGCGAGCCATGGTGAACGCAGGTACGATCAGCGAACGAGAATTCAAACTGCTGCAATTTGCCGACACGGTAGATGAAGCCTTCGTGCGCATTCGAACAGGATTGGAGAAGTATCATTTGGTCCTCGATACAGACTGGGAGGGATGAGCGCTCTGGAACATGAGCCTTCTTCCTTGAAAGACAGCGCTGGCATCGCATCTTCGGAGCCACTGAAATCATCTGAATGGGAGCAGCCTTAGAACCCAAAGGAGCGGTATGCAAGAGAGAGACTTCCTGCAAGCAACCATTGATCAATTTCGGCTTCAAAAAAGCCTGGCAGATCGAGCTATAGCGCAAATCAATGATGAACAGTTCTTTTCCCAGCTCGACCCTGAATCGAACAGCATTGCCATGATTGTGAAGCACGTCGCCGGGAATCTGCGCTCTCGCTGGACGGACTTTTTGGAGACTGACGGAGAAAAGCCCACGCGGCGGCGCGATGCCGAATTCCTGCAGGAAGAGAGCGACAGCCGAAGCAATCTCCTTGAGAGGTGGGAATCCAGCTGGCAATGCGTGCTCGATTCGCTTGAAGAGCTGGCGCCGTCAGACCTGGCGCGCAGCGTGCGAATCGCATCGGAACCGCACAGCGTGCTCCAGGCCATTCAACGCTCCATTGCTCATACGGCGCAGCATGCGGGGCAAATCGTGCTCCTCGCGAAGCACTTTGCCGGACAGCGCTGGCAGACCTTGAGTATTCCTCGTGGACAATCAGAGGAACACAATCGGAAACTCGCAGCGAAACACACTTCAGGCGAGACAGCCTAAGCGCAGCCGAGACGTCAGCTGCGCCCCTCTTTCGCTTAGTTGGTTGAGCCCAGCAACTCCGTGGCGTAGAAGGCTTTAAAACGTCGCTTCTCGTCCTGATCGTGCAACATCACCACCGGCACAATTCGAAGCGTGCGATGGCATCCGCGGCAAGCAGACATTTCCCCATGCAGATCCTGAACGAAGCCGTCCGTGAAGTGGTATTCCCCACGCGGCCGCCGCGCTGGCTTACTTCCGACCGTCCCGCAGTGAGGACAAGTAAATTCGAGACGGTCATCCTGTGGGTCGCGATTCAGCGCTGCTCGGCCGGTATAGCGGATTCCTACAGTTTCTGTACTAAGCCGACTCATGATGGCACCTCCTCTATAATTTCCGGAGCCCAAGAACGTGCGTTCAACCGATTGGATGCACGATGAGGGTCGAGTGATGCCGCTGTTAAAGCTTTTAGATTCAGGCCAGTGGATCTCTGTCAGCTCATCGCCTTTCCGCGACGAGCCAGGGGAATGACCTGCTCGCATCCGCTCATTCATTGCGAGGGAGGCTGCACTCATGGTTATTGGGGAAAGCCTTTTGAGGATCCTTGCGGCGTCGCAACGGCCCTGTCGAGATAGGGTGACTGACCGTGCTTTTCAGAAGTTGAACACCAAGCCCAACGAAATACGGAAGTTGTTCTGCGCAGTACTGTTGAAACGGGAACGAATGTAGTCGACCTGAATCGGTCGGAAGGCCAAGAGGCTGGTGACGTGGATATCGACGCCTCCGCCAAAGCCCTCAGCAAGTGAGGTACCCGAAGTCCCGCCGCCGCCTACATGGGCTATGCCAACAAGCCCGTGGAGGAAAGGGGAGACTGTAGCCGGGAACCGCAATTGCGGACCGAAGAGGAAAGAATGAAAGTTCGATCCAGAAACGCCGTTAATGGTACCGTAATCACCGCTTAAATCGGCAGTGACGCCAACGGCGCTCGCAAAATTGTCAGTGAGCGCCGCGTCCCACCCATTCAAGCTTGCGGTGCTGGGCGAACTATCCAAATGAAGGTACGAGTAGCCAGCATATAGGGTGTAATGCTGGGCGTGAGCGGCAACCGGAAGTAGTAGCAGAACCCCCAAGAAAAGGACGAATTTTCGCACCGGTATGTTCCTCCAGAAGTTAGATTTCCCGCACGATAGAAAGAGCGTAGATCGCAACCCCTGAAATTAGATGATTGGGCCGAGCAAGCGGTTGGAGCTTCGGTGAGTTGGTTGCCCTTTTGTCAGAAGCGGGACTAAGATTCATTTGCCCCATCGCGGCACTGGAAACCACGGGAAAACGGGTACAGAAACTGGGAAGCCAGGAGATGCATCATGTCACGACTCAAAAAGCCAGTGGCGATCGTGGCGATCATTATCGTGGTCATTGTGCTCGTCCTGATTATCACACCATTTTTCATTAACGCTGATCAATTTCGGCCCGAAATCGAAGCGGAGCTCAGCCAAAAATTAGGACGCAAAGTGCAGCTTGGACACATCAGCTTGTCGCTTTTTTCCGGCAGCTTGTCCGCGGACCAGATTTCTATCTCCGACGATCCAGCATACAGCGC
>JASHYE010000147.1 GCA_030043155.1 Candidatus Acidiferrales bacterium
GCCGGAGAAGTGTTGCCGCGCGGCGTATCCGGAACACGGTATCCGGGATTCATCCAGAAATTTTCATCGGGCTTATCCAGCAAGCGCACCCAGCTCAAGCATTTGACCCAATAAGTCGCAAAATAGCCGGGCACGATCAATCTCACCGGAAACCCATTGAGCATGGGCAGCGGCTCGCCATTCATTGCATACGCCACGATCGATTCATCGAGGACGGGATTGTTCAGGTCCAGAGATTTCTTGAACTCATACGACGGCATGCCCTTTGGGCCTTTGCCGCGCTCTAGGCCTTCCATTTGAACCTGAATCGAGCCGCTCTTGATTCCGGCCATATCCAGAATTTCGCGGAAATGCACCCCCGTCCACCGCGCGCATCCCATCGCTCCATTGCCCCATTCCCCGCCGGAAATGCGAGGCTGAAAACGGCTGCGGCTGTTTCCGGAGCATTGATCCACGGCCGCAATAGTGACCGGCTTGAATTTGCGCAGCAGGTCGGGAAAGCTCAACTGAAGCGGCTTGTTAACGTTACCTTCAACACTCAGTCGCCAGGAGGAAAGATCCACCTCATTGGGAATGCTTTCCAAGTGCCAGCGGACGAAAAATGCATCATTGGGAGTAATCGGATCCAGAAAATAGTGGCGTGGCGTTTCCAGCTGGACTGGGCGGTCCGTCAGCATAATGAGCGGCGCTTTTTGCGGAAACGTCGCGATCTTTCCCACTGAATTCCAGTAAGGATTCGCATCAGGTCCGGTGAATGTCCGCATTCTTGTTGCGGCTGCGGGTTCCTGTTGCGCAAAAGCTTCCGGCTGAAATAAACGACCGAGGGTGAAAGCAGCGGCGGCGCCAGCGCCGATGGCTTTCAAAACATTGCGCCGAGAGGTCGCGGATGTCTCTTTTTCCATTCCTCAGTTTTCCGCAACAAATATCAGCGATGAATTTCCGGCTGTCAAGAATGTTCTCGTCGCGTTAACTTATCCGCTGGAGATTCCGAAGCAAATCTAATGGTGAATCCTGCGGAGATCGCTGAACGATTCCGACTAAAGTTTCGGTCGGAGCCTCATCTCTATCGCGCTCCCGGCCGCGTGAATTTGATGGGAGACCATACCGACTACAATGACGGATTCGTTCTGCCCGCCGCCATTGATTTTTATTGCTGGGCGGCAATATCGTCGCGAAATGATGGTCACTTCGTAATCTTTTCCGAGAATTTGAACGAGACAGCCGCGATTGGCTCAGGCGAGGTTTCGCAGAAACAAGTACCTGCGTGGGCTCGGTATCCGGTCGGCGTAAGTCAGCAGCTCCGAAATTCTGGATATGACATTCGGGGAGCAAATCTATATGTCGCAAGCGATGTGCCTATCGGCGCTGGACTCAGCTCCTCTGCCGCGATTGAAATTGCCACTGCGTATGCCCTTTTGGGTGTGTACGGACAGCGCGCGGAGCCATCTCTTATCGCCAGGCTCTGCCAGAAGGCCGAAAACGATTTCGTCGGCACGCAGTGCGGCATCATGGACCAATTCGCGTCGTGCAATGGCGTTGCGGGTCACGCGCTGCTTCTGGATTGCCGCTCGCTCGAATATCGCCCGATTCCGGTTTCGGATCGTATTCGGCTCGCGATTTGCAATTCGATGGTGCAGCGCGAGCTCGCATCGTCACGTAGCGAATACAACACGCGCCGCGCTGAATGCGAAGAAGGCGTTCGGCAGCTCAAAGAAGCCCTGCCTCACATTCGCGCGCTTCGGGACGTCACGCTGCCTGATTTGGAAAAGCATCGCGACCGGATGACGAACACCGTCTATAAGCGCTGCCGCCACGTTGTCACCGAAAACGAGCGCGTCGGTGCGCTGGCCTCCGCATTGCAAACGAACGATTTCAATCAAATCAGGCGCTTGATGGAGCAATCCCACGCCAGCTTACGCGATGATTATGAAGTGAGCTGTCGTGAATTGGATTTACTCGTATCGTTGGCATCGCACCAAGATGGCGTTTATGGAGCGCGGATGACCGGCGCTGGTTTCGGCGGCTGCACGGTCAATCTCGTCGACGCAAATTATGTCGCCGAATTTCAGAAGCGAATTATCGAACCATATTTTGAAGAGATTGGCTTCCGCCCTGAAATTTACGTGTGTACAGCCTCGGATGGCGCAGGGCGAGTTCCTTTCGAACCTGACTCGCCGAGCTGGAAAGATTGAACTGCGCGGGCCGCCGCAGCGCTAACCGGCCACGGCCGCTTCGAAGCGCCGCTTGGATTCAGAGAGTTCCACTGGCACGCCGTCGCGAAACGTAATTGTCTTGCCCGAGTTTGCCGCAACACGCTCGCCAGGCAGAACGATGCCAATCAAATTGAGAGGATCGGCCGCGGAAACTGTAACCAGCTCATTTGCCGCAGGTGCGTTCCGCGTCGCTCGCAGTGACTCCACCGCGATGGGCAGCGCAAATTGCTCGCCGATGAACCCGCTGACAAATCGGCCGCCGCGCACTTCTCCTCGATCTTCCAATCTCCGAAACGCGATGAGCAGTTCGCGCCATCGCGGGAGCATGGTTTCTCGCGCCAGAAGCTCGCGGAATACAACTCCGTATCGCGCCAGGAGCAAACGGCAAGTCGCCTCAATAACTGGCGCTCGTTCAGACGCAGCAGCATGAGAGAAAAGCAGCGACCATCGTCCGGCGCTGTGACGAGGCCGCGAATTGCTACCGCGCCCCTGCCCGGAGCGGCGCTTCGGATCGATCAGCGCGCGAATGTTGTCGAATCCATCTGCCGTGATGAATCCCGCCGTTACTAGCTCCCACAATGCCAGCTCTACCTCTGCTTTTAGCTTCTGCGTGCCGCGAACGAGATCCGCAAAAAAAGACGCGCCATGCTGGCGGAGGAAAGCGAGCACCTGTTGTGCTACTGGGCTAATCCCGCGAGCCTTTGAGTCCTCACCGACAGGCGTCGCGGCGAAGGAACTCATCCAGTCTGCTTCAGCACGTACGAAAAACGTGATGGGCGCAACGCTTGACGGAACTACCCGGCGCGTCGCCGAAAACTGGCCTTCGAGGGTCGATGGATGCGGCGAGAGCCGTCCCCAGCCGACCGCGCCCGTCAAGCACAATT